>NZ_RZOM01000883.1:0-2620 GCF_003999175.1 Mesorhizobium sp. M7A.F.Ca.ET.027.03.2.1
CCAGCGCGCGTTGCAGAGCGGCGATGTCCGAACGGTGGAGCCCGCCAACCGCGCCCCAACTGCCGGCGAAATTGCCATCGCCATGGGCGATGCGGTCGGCGCCGTGGCCGATGAACAGCGCGTAGAGGTCGCTGGTGTTGTATTGCTTCAGCACGTAGAAATTGGGCGTGGCGATAAAGGCCGGGCCGCTGCGCCCTGCCGGCATCAGCAGGAAGCCTTCGGCCTTCAGCTCACTCGCCGGAAACGGTTTGCCGCCGACGCGCTTGATGCCCATATCAGCCCATTCGGAGATTTTCTTGCCCTGGTCCGGGCCTTCCAGCGAACAGGAAACGCTTTCCGGCACCGCCACCTCGAAACCCCAGCCACGGCCCTTTATCCAGCCGTAATGGACGAGATAATTGGCGATCGAGGCCAGCACGTCCGGCGTCGAGTTCCAGATGTCGGCGCGGCCGTCGCCGTCGAAATCGACGGCATGTTTCAGGAACGAGGTCGGCATGAATTGCGGCTGGCCGAGCGCTCCGGCCCAGGACGATTTCATCGCGCCGACCGGAGCCAGCCCGCGCTCGACGATCTCGAGTGCCGCAAGCAACTCGGTGCGGAAGAAGTCCTTCCTGGTCGACATGAACGCCTTGGCGCCCAGCACTTCGAAGGCGTCGTAAGGCATCTTCGCCGCGCCGAATCCCGTCTCGCGGCCCCAGATCGCCAGCAGCACTTCGGCCGGCACGCCGTAGCGCTTTTCGATTGATGCAAGTGTCCTGGCGTTGGTGGCTTCGCGCGCCCGCCCGCCCGCCGTCACCGCACGAACCGTCTTCTCGGCGAAATAGGCGCCGGGCGAGCCGAATTCGGCCTGGTGCTGCTTCCGCGGCGTGGTCGCCTTCTCGCCGGGCTTGACCAGGTCGGGCAGCTTCAGATTGGGCTTGATGCCGTCGAAGGCGGCATCGAAGGTGGTTTTGGAAATGCCTTGTGACTTGGCCTGCGGCCAGAGGTCGTTCTGCAGCCAGGCGCGGAACTGGTCGTCGATCTTTGCGGCGGAGGCGGGGGTGGAAATGAAGAGACTGGCTAGCGCGGCCAGAAGAAGTGCAGAGCTGAGATTGCGAAGGTTGCGTTCCGTGGCAGTCATCTCAGCAAGCATCCCCGCCAATTGCGTCAAAACGCCGTCCGCGAGCGTAGCGCCGCGGCCAGCGTGCCCTCGTCGAGATAGTCGAGTTCGCCGCCGACCGGCACGCCATGCGCGAGCCGTGTCACCTTGATGTCGAAGCCGGACAGCTGATCGGTGAGGTAATGCGCGGTCGTCTGGCCCTCCACCGTCGCATTGACGGCGAGGATGATCTCCTTGACCTCGCCACCGGCAACGCGGTCGACCAGCGACCGCATGTTGAGCTGGTCGGGGCCGATGCCGTCGAGCGGCGACAGCGTGCCGCCGAGCACGTGGTAGCGCACATTCATCGCCGCCGCGCGCTCCAGCGCCCACAGGTCGGAGACGTCCTCGACGACGATGATGGTGCCGGCGTCACGGCGCGGATCGGTGCAGATCATGCAAGGGTCCGATGTGTCGACATTGCCGCAGGTCGAGCAGATGCGCACCTTGTCGGCCGCTTCGGCCATGGCGGCGGCCAGCGGCGACAAAAGCTGCTCCTTTTTCTTGATCAGATGAAGGGCCGCACGCCTGGCCGACCGGGGACCCAGCCCCGGCACCTTGGCCAGGAGCTGGATCAGACGTTCGATCTCGGGACCGGCGATTCGCTTCGACATCGCTCTGATCTAGGATTTTTCAGAGCGCTTTGGAACATCCGCATACGCATGACCGCCATATTGGCCTTGGCGGACCAAAATGGGCAGGGCCCATGGGGACCATGGAGAGCAGATCAGTTGGTTTCGAGCGGCCGGCCCTGGCTGACGATCATCGCGCCGACAGCGTCGGTGTTCTCAGGCGTCGACTGGAATCCCATAGACGCCTCTTGCGGCGCTTCCTCGACCGAGGAGATGACCCTTGTCCTTGTGTTCAAGGTTCCGCCAAAACGGGCGGCATCCGGTTCCTCCATCGGCTCCTGCATCGCCACCACCGTCGGCTCCGCCGAGACACGCGCGGATTTCGCGGTCGGCACGGCGGCCGCGGTCATATAGGTCTGCTGGGCAGGGACGGACCGGACGGTGGCCGGCTTGGCCGGACGCACCGGCTCGGCGGACGCGACCATCGTCACCGGCTCCGCTGGCTTCTGCGGCGCCGCCGAGGCAATGGCGACCTGCGGCTCGTCCGGCAGCGGCTGCCAGTTGCGGCCGCGCTTCTCGTAGAAGGCATTGCCGCCGGCAACCATGGTGTAGTGCATGTTCTTGTAGGGGAAGCGTAAGCCGGCGGTGTGGAAGAACATGGTGTTCTTGAGCTTGGCCTTGCGCTCACCCTTGAGCACCGCCTCGGCAGCCTCTTCGACATCGGGCATTGCGCGTGAATTCATCGGCCTTGTCATGACGCCGGGGGCGAACTGCCCGCGCTCGCCCACCACCTGGCAGATGGTGCTGCCGTGCTTGCCGGAGCGCAGCCGGTTCATCACCACCGTGCCGACCGCGATCATGCCGTCGCGGCTCGATCGGTTGGATTCAAAGAACATCGCCCGTTCCAGGC
>NZ_RZOM01000884.1:0-2610 GCF_003999175.1 Mesorhizobium sp. M7A.F.Ca.ET.027.03.2.1
GCCCTGCACCTGTTCGCTGGCGTTGAAAGCGCCGTTCTCATCGAGCAGTTTCTGGTACATCGGCAGCGCGACGCCTTCCGAGATCGGCATGACGCCGACCGATGTCAGCAACGGCTTCAGCGCTTGCGCCGCGCGCAGGCCGCCGGAGACGCCGCCATAGCTGAAAATGGCTGCAGGCTTGTACTTCCATTCACGCGAGAGATAATCGACCGCGTTGACGATCGCCGGCGCCACGAAATAATTGTATTCCGGCGCCACGAAGACGAAGGCGTCGGCGGCATCGATCGCTTTCGACCAGGCCTTGGTATGGTCGTTCTTGTAATTGCCGAGCCTTGGATGGTGCGGTTCGTCCAGCACCGGAAGCTTGAACGTATCGATGTCGGTCAGTACCGGCTCGAATTTTCCATGCTCGCGCGCGAACGTCTCCAGCCACTCGGCAAAAACCGGTCCGGCGCGGCCTGGCCGCGTGCTGCCGATGATGATGTTCAACTGGTGCTTCAAGGCGGGCTCCTAGGTCTGGCGGTATCTGTTGGTGACCTACGGCAGGGCACGGCCGCGGACAAGGCGGCACCGCCATGGAGGCGGTCACAATCGGCTGAACGGATCGCCTGCCGTGACGCCTCGGGCTGCATATTTGCGCCTGCCGTTCGGTCACATGGACGCCCGCATTGCCAGCCACTACATTGGGGTATCAGCGGAGCAGCCCATGGACATCCAGCCCGCCCCCTTCATTCCCCCGGCGCCGAAGCCGCGCACCACGCCGCCCTCGACGCTGGAGATGATCCGCATCGTCTACCGCAACCCGCTCGAATTGTGGGGTGAGCACACCTACAACGAGCCGTGGATCTCGGCCAGTGGTGTTGGTGGACATCTGATCGTCGCCAATGATCCCGGCCTGATCCGCCATGTGCTGGTCGACAACGCCAGGAACTACAAGATGGCGACGGTGCGTCAGAAGATCCTGCGGCCGATCCTGCGCGATGGCCTGCTGACCGCCGAGGGCGAGGTCTGGAAGCGGTCGCGCAAGGCGATGGCGCCGGTGTTCACGCCGCGCCACATCTTCGGCTTCGCCCAGCCGATGCTGAGACGCACGCTGGACTTCGTCACCCGCTACGAAGACGGCGGCACGTCCGACATCGCCCATGACATGACGCTGCTCACCTACGACATCCTGGCCGAGACGCTGTTTTCCGGCGAGATATCGGGCGAGCCTGGCAGTTTCGCCAACGAGATCGACCGCCTGTTCGAGACCATGGGTCGCGTCGATCCGCTCGATCTGTTGCGCGCGCCCGACTGGCTGCCGAGGCTGACCCGTATCCGCGGCCGCAAGACCATGGCCTATTTCCGCAAGATCGTCACCGACACTGTCAAGATGCGCGAAGCGAAATTCAAGCGCGACCCCGATGCGGTGCCGCAGGATTTCCTGACGCTGCTGCTCAAGGCCGAGGGACCCGATGGACTGACGCGGGCCGAGGTCGAGGACAACATCATCACCTTCATCGGCGCCGGCCATGAGACGACCGCGCGGGCTCTGGGCTGGACACTGTATTGCCTGGCTGAATCACCGTGGGAGCGCGACTGGGTCGAGCAGGAGATCGACCAGGTGTTGGCGCGCGAGCCCGATCCGACGAAATGGCTCGATGCCATGCCGTTCACGCGTGCGGCTTTCGACGAAGCGCTCAGGCTGTATCCGCCGGCGCCGTCGATCAACCGCGAGCCGATCGAACCGGAAATGTGGAAGGATCTTCATATTCCCAAGCACGCCGCGGTGCTGGTGATGCCCTGGGTCGTGCATCGCCACAGGAAACTGTGGGACCGGCCGGATGCCTTCCTGCCGGAGCGCTTCCATCCGGGAAATCGCGAAAAGATCGACCGCTTCCAGTATCTGCCGTTTGGCGCGGGTCCGCGCGTCTGCATCGGCGCCAGCTTCGCCATGCAGGAGGCGATCATCGCGCTGGCGATCATGCTGTCGCGCTTCCGCTTCGACACGACAGCCGAAACCAAACCCTGGCCGGTACAGAAACTGACCACGCAGCCCCAAGGCGGTCTGCCGATGCGGGTCACGCCGCGACAGGCATGAGACACAGCTTCAGACGGTTGTGATAAATCAAGCAGCAGGCTTGCGTTGCTGGAACTGGCCGGCGGCGCGGTAGCGCCAGAGATAGCTGGGCAGGATCGTCGCGATCGATTGCGGCTGGATGCCGAGCCCTGCAAGCGTCCTGTTGGTCTTGTTGGCGGCGTCCGAAACGATGTTGTGCTCGCGCAACTGCGTCACCTGGTCCTTGGTCAGCAGCGGATTGGGCAACAGGCCGAGGATCGAGGCCTGGATGTTGGCCACCCACCACGGCACCGGCACCAGCAGCCGCTTGCGCTCGATCACGTCGAGCAGCTCTTCCATACACTGCTTGAAGGTGAGCACCTTCGGTCCACCAAGTTCATAGATCTGGCCGCCATCCACCTTGCCGTCGACCGAGCGCGCCACCGCTTCGGCCACGTCGCCGACATAGACCGGCTGGAACTTGGTCTGGCCGCCGCCGATCAGCGGCAGCACCGGCGAATAGCGCGCCATGTTGGCGAAGCGGTTGAAGAAGCCGTCTTCGGGTCCGAAAT
>NZ_RZOM01000885.1:0-2610 GCF_003999175.1 Mesorhizobium sp. M7A.F.Ca.ET.027.03.2.1
TCGATGCACTGGGCAATTCGATGAAGCTGGCAGCGGTCGCCTTCGTGCTCGTGGTGCCGATCGGCATCCTCGGCGGCGTCGTCGCAGCGCTCAACCTCAACCGCCCGCTCGACCGCATCATCAGTCTCGGCGGCCTGTCGGTGACGGTGCTGCCGGAATTCGTCACCGGCATCATCCTGATCCTGATCTTTGGTGTCTGGCTGCGCTGGCTGCCGATATCGGCCGCATGGCCGCGCGACGCCGGCTTCTTCACGCAGCTCTATTACCTGATCCTGCCCTCGCTGCCGCTGTTCCTGGTGCTGTTCGGCTACATCGCCCGCATGGCACGCTCCGGCATGATCGAGGCGCTCGATTCCGACTACACGCGAACGGCCGTGCTCAAGGGCCTGCCCTGGCGCACGGTGATCTGGCGGCATGTGCTGCGCAATGCGCTGCTGCCGACCATCACCGTCATCGCGACGCAGACCGGCTACCTCATCGGCGGCCTTGTCGTCATCGAAACGCTGTTTCGCTACCAGGGCATCGGGTCGCTGATCTTCACCGCCGCGCGCGGCAAGGATTTCCCGATGCTGGAGTCGGGCATCCTCACCATCGGCATTGTCTATGCCTTGGCCACCCTTGTCGCCGACTTCCTCTATTCCGTGCTCAATCCGCGTATCCGTCTGGGGTCAGATCAATGAGCGCCGTCCAAACCAGCTCTCCGACACCAGACGACACGCGCCGGCGCGGCCCGCTGGCGGAGGTCTTTTTCTCGCTGCTGCGCTCGCGCACATTCCTTGTCGGTTTCGCCATCGTGCTGTTCTGGGTTGCCTGTGCGCTGTTGGGCGAGCATTTCGCACCTTACGATCCGCTTGCCGACGACATCATCAACGCGCTGGCGCCGCCCTCTTCCGAACACTGGTTCGGCACCGACCAGATCGGCCGCGACGTCTTCTCGCGCGTCATCGTCGGTTCGCGCGACATCCTGACCGTCGCACCGCTGGCAACCTTGCTGGCGACAGTGGCCGGCACGGCACTCGGCCTCCTTACCGGCTATTTTCGCGGCCTCGTCGACGATGTCGTCAGCCGCATCCTGGAAGCCTTCATGGCGATCCCGGTGGTCATCGTCGCGCTGCTGGCCATCGTCGCGCTCGGCACCTCCAAAACCACGGTCATCGTCGTCATCGGCTTGAGCTTCGCGCCGATCATCGCGCGCACCGTGCGCTCGGCGGTGCTGGCCGAGCGCGAACTCGACTATGTCGCCGCTGCACAGCTTCGGCATGAAAGTGCACTGCATACGATGTTCGTCGAGATCCTGCCCAACGTCATCCCGCCGATCCTGGTCGAAACCACCGTGCGGCTCGGCTATGCCATTTTCGCCGTCGCCACGCTCTCCTTCATGGGCTTCGGCATCCAGCCGCCCTCGCCCGACTGGGGGCTGTCGATCTCCAACAATTACGGCATGATCGGCGGCGGCTTCTGGTGGACAGTGCTGTTCGATGCGCTCGCCATCGCTTCGCTGGTGATCGGCGTCAATCTGGCGGCCGACGGCGTTCACGGAGCGCTCAATGACTAGTTCCGCCAAGGCCGAAAACGCACTCGAACTCACCGATCTGTCGGTTGCCTACCGCGTCGCAGGCCGCAATCGCGCCGTGCTGCGCAACCTCAGCCTCACCATCGGCCAGGGCGAAGCCTATGGGCTGGTCGGCGAATCCGGTTGCGGCAAGTCGACAGTGGCGCTCACCGTCGTGCGCTATCTGCCGAGAAATGGCTCGATCACCGGCGGCGCCATCTCGCTCGATGGCCAGAACGTGATGAAGCTGGACGCCGAGGCGCTCAGGCGGGCGCGCGCGGAAAGTGTCTCCATGGTCTACCAGGACCCGGGCAAGGCGCTGAACCCATCGATCCGCGTCGGCCGCCAACTGACCGAGATTTTTGAACTCGGCGGCATCTCGGGACAAGCGGCCACTGACCGGGCGATTGCGATGCTGAACCGCGTGCGCATCTCCGACCCCGTCAGCGTCATGCAGCGCTACCCGCACCAGCTTTCCGGCGGCATGCAGCAGCGCGTGGCGATCGCCATGGCGCTGGCCAACGATCCCTCGATGCTGATCCTCGACGAGCCGACCACCGGCCTCGATGCGACGGTGGAGGCCGAAGTGTTCGACCTGATCGCGCAGCTGCGGCAAGAACTGTCGGCCTCGATCCTGTTCATCAGCCACAACCTCGCCGTCGTTTCCAACATGTGCGACCGGGTCGGCGTGCTCTATGCCGGCATGCTGGTCGAGGAAGGACCGACGGAGGTCGTGTTCAACGATCCGCGCCACCCCTACACGGTGGCGCTGCTGCGCTGCCTGCCGCGCGGCGGCCAACGCAAGGATCAGGGGCGCCTCGACACCATTCCGGGTTTCCTGCCGGGCATCGGGGCCGACATCAAGGGCTGCGCCTTCGCCGACCGCTGCGCGCTCGCCGACGATCGCTGCCGCAGCGAATTGCCGCCGCTCTATGATCTGGGCGGCCGGCTGTCGCGCTGCTTCCATCACGACAAGGCGCTGCCGCGCGCGACGCCGAGCGATGTGGCGCCTGTCCCAAAGCCCGCGGCAGCACCGGTGCTGCCGCGGGCTTTGGGAC
>NZ_RZOM01000886.1:0-2609 GCF_003999175.1 Mesorhizobium sp. M7A.F.Ca.ET.027.03.2.1
GCGCCAGGCCAGCACCGGGCGGCGGCGCAAAGGCCGCCGAAACCATGCTGCAGCCGAGCACGCAGCATGCCGGAAGATGGGACGGCTGCTGGTTGCCGCCGGGAATCTGGGCTGCGCCCTCATGGGTGCAGATGACGTTGCCAAAGGCGTCGAGCTGCGATGCATTGGGACCGGTGCCGAAGGCGAATGCTCCGAGCGTGGACTGGAGCAACAGCAGATAGGCCGCGACCAGCGCGACCGGCATGCTCCACCGTCTCCTCGATACGCTCAAAGCCCTGCCTCTTCGCAGCAATGCGACATTCCTAGCACGGGGCTGGCGGGTGGAAAATCGCCAAATCGCCGCGGCGCCAACGCGGCATATCAATGCATGTCGCCCAAAAGTGTGCGGCGATTTTGGGACAACGACATGCATGAAACAAGACTCTGAGCCTCAGCGCGGCTCAGGATTTTTGTAGCGACCGGCTCTCCGGGATCGAGGTCAGCAATGTCTGGCGCGCCGACTTCAGATGCTTGCGGCAGGCGGCGTCGACCTTGCCGAGGTCGCGCGATTTCAGCGCCTCGATATAGACCAGATGCTCGCCGATCGCGACTTCGTTGCGTTCGCGTTCCTGCGCCTTGTTCCACTGGTAGTGGTAGTGGAAGATCATGGCGATGACATCGTAGAAATCGACGATGAAGCGGTTGCGCGACGCCCGGTGGATGAGCCGGTGGAAGCGCTCGTCGAGTTCGGAGAACTCGGTGAAGCGGGTGGCGATGTCGTTTGCCAACTGGCGATGCTCATCCTCAAGGCGATCTAGATCGGCCCACACCGCGCTGTCCTGCGGTAAAGCGGCGAAGGCGGCCGCCGAGCGCAGTTCGAACATTTCGCGGATTTCGGTCAGCTCCAGCGCGAAGGCGCGGGTAAAGCCCTTCAGCACCCAATGGCTGTTGCGGCGCTTCTCGATCAGGCCGAAGCGGGAGAAGCGGATCAGGAACTCGCGCACGCTGGTGGTGCCGACGCCGATCTCACGCGCCAGTTCGAGTTCGTTGATCTGCATGCCGGCCTCGGCGCCGCCGGCGAGCAGCCTGCGCATGAACGACCGTTCGATGATCTCGGCCAGCGTGTCGGTCTCTTCTTCGGGGAAAAAATCGTCCGGACGCGCTTCGCGCAGCACCGTCTTGGCGCGCTTGTCCCAGGCGATCAGCCCTGTCTCTTCCATGCGCGCAAGAATGGTGCGGACGGTCGTACGGCTGACGCCAAGCAAGGTGCCCAGTTCCGGCTCCGAAGGCAGGCTGCGCGTTTCGTCGAGCAGCCGCAGGCAGCGGTTGTAGGCATCCTTGTAGACGTTGTTGCTCTTCGACATCCCTGACCCGTTGCACGCCGTCGCTTGCGGCGGCCGGTTTGAAGCGCAATATGACGTTCCCATGGCCCTGAGAAGCGAAATTGCTTCCCGGAACAACCCAGACATGCGGAACTCCCCACGAAAAAACAATTGACGCAAAACTGTTTTTTCACGATAAAAGACATTATCTCTAAACAGACGCGTGTCAATCCGTCCGCGCAACCCAGGATCACCCAGGAAACCGCCCGTGAACGCCTCCAACTGCATTCTCCTGTCCCCTGCCGACAATGTCGCCGTCGCCAACGGCCGCATCGAGATCGGCACCGCGCTGCCGGGCGGTGCCGTCGCCAGTGCGCTGATCGAGCCCGGCCACAAGGTGGCGATCAAGCCGATCGCCGCCGGCGAGGCCGTGGTGAAATACGCCCAAGCGATCGGTCGAGCGACACAGGATATTGCAGCGGGCGAGCACGTTCATTCGCACAATCTGGTTTTCGAATCAGGCCGCTTGCCGGTCGTGCCGCCGAGCGAGGCCGAGCACGCGACGGAGGCCGATCGCGCCCGCACCTTCATGGGCTATCGCCGCGCCGATGGCCGCGCCGGCACGCGCAACTTCATCGGCATCGTCGCCAGCGTCAATTGCTCGGCCACCGTCTGCCATTCCATCGCCGACACCGCCAACCGCACCCTTTTGCCTAACTATCCCGGCATCGACGGTTTCGTGCCGATCGTGCACGGCCAGGGCTGCGGCATGAGCGGCACCGGCGACGGCATGATGGTGCTGCACCGTACGCTCGCCGGCTACGCCCGCCACCCGAATTTCGGCGGCGTGCTGATGGTCGGCCTCGGCTGCGAAGTCAACCAGCTCACCCTATACGGCCAGAAGGGCGTCGCTGCCGGCAAACGCCATTTCAACATCCAGGACGCCGGCGGATCGCGCAAATCGGTGGAAAAGGCGATGGGCGTGCTGGCCGAGATCGCCGAGGAAGTCGGCCAGCTGAAGCGTGAGCCGATCCCGGTCAGCGAGATCGTCGTCGGCCTGCAATGCGGCGGCTCCGACGGCATGTCGGGCATCACGGCCAATCCGGCGCTGGGCGCGGCCGTCGACATTCTGGCCGGCGTCGGCGGCATCGGCATCCTCTCCGAGACCACGGAGATCTACGGCGCCGAGCATCTGCTTGCCTACCGCGCGGCAACGCCGGAGATCGCGCAGAAGCTCGACGGCTTCGTGAAATGGTGGGAGGACCACGTCGCCAAGCATGGCGCCTCGATCGACAACAACCCCTCGCC
>NZ_RZOM01000887.1:0-2606 GCF_003999175.1 Mesorhizobium sp. M7A.F.Ca.ET.027.03.2.1
GGATGAGCCAGACCCATATCGGGCCGAGGATCGGCTCGAACGTGCCGAGCAGAGCCGCGATGGCCGCCGGGATCAACCGTGCGCCGGTGGCGAAGAAGGCGAGACCGAGGCCGAGATTGACCACGCCGAAGGCAAACAGAAAGCCCATGTCGCTGACTGACACGGTGAAGGTCGATGCCTGCGAGACGGCAAAGCCGGCCGCGAGCATGGTGCCGAGGCACGTCGCCGGCGTCATGCGCACGCCGGAAAACCGCCGGGTGATGACGGTGGCGACCGAGAACATGACCGCGATCAACAGCGCCAGCCCATCGCCTATGGGCGAGACGGCGCCATCCAGCGATTCCGACACCATGATGGCGACGCCGGTGATGACGGCGGCGATTGCCACCCAGGTGGCGACACCGACCCTTTCGCGAAACAACGCCCAGGCAAACAGCGCCGCCAGCAACGGCACGCCTGCCTGCATCAAAAGGATGTTGGCGACGGTGGTGTAGGCCAGCGCCACGACGAAGGCGGTCGATGCGGTGGCAAAGCAGATCCCGACGGCAAGACCGGGCAGACCCATGTCGCGGAACAGCTTCCGCGTGCCACGCCAGCCGTCACGCCAGACCATGAAGCAGACCAGGAAGGCGGCTGCCCAGACGGAGCGCCAGAAAATGACCGTCCAGCTGTCACCGACGGTGATGAAGCGGGCGATGGTGCCGCCGAAACTCCACATCAGCGCCGACAGGAAGACCAAAAGCATGCCGACGCGTTCCTCGCGCGGCGACACGGCTGGCGATGCGACGATTGGCGATGCGGTATTGGTCATGGCTGCCACTGTCGGTGTTTCCGGCGGTGCACGATGCGCGATGGGCGACAAGGACGTGCCATTTTCGCCTAATGCATCGGCAACGGCCGGGCGTGATCCAGCTTCATGTTCCCCTTTGGCGCACTGGTCAGACGCCTGGACCAAATTCGCCCTGCTGGGGTTGGCTGATCATCCCAATCTAGGAGGAAGCGTTCCTGTTGCCCCGAATGAGCCGCCAAAGGCCGGCCAACGGAATCAGCAGGATCAGGCCGAATTTCTTCAAGGCGATGAGCGCCACCGCCAGAAGACCAGCCTTTGCCGCCAATTTCCCGGCGATGAGGCCGCCAATCCCAACCGCGGCGACCGTGTCGGTGCCGGGCAGGAAATCCGTGTATCTCTTGCCCGTGCTGAAGCCCGCCAGGCCAAGCACTTCATCCAGGCTCTGCTTTATCTCCGGCAACTGCTCCACATTGGCGATGTAACTCATCACGAAGACGCCCTCCCTGCCAAGGAAACGGACATCGTAGTTGAGCGTGTGGACGGC
Source organism: Mesorhizobium sp. M7A.F.Ca.ET.027.03.2.1 (assembly GCF_003999175.1). Taxonomy (NCBI): domain Bacteria; kingdom Pseudomonadati; phylum Pseudomonadota; class Alphaproteobacteria; order Hyphomicrobiales; family Phyllobacteriaceae; genus Mesorhizobium; species Mesorhizobium sp. M7A.F.Ca.ET.027.03.2.1. The sequence goes on from NZ_RZOM01000887.1 coordinate 1,335, forward strand.
GTCGTTTCCGAACTGGAGTTCCTTGGCCCAATGCAGACGCTTGTTGACGGCATCATAGACTGGCGGCGAAGCCCAACCGATCAACGTGACGGGCGGAAAACCGTCCTTCACCCGTTGATCGTTGCCCGACAAAGTGTCGGCCTTCATGCTGCTCAATAGTTCGCTGTAGTTGATGGAGGCAGCGTCGCCGTCATCGACATAACCGATCTTTTCCCAGCGCAGCTCTATTCCCCAATTGTTGTCGGCGATGGGGTCATAATTGCTCGGGAAGATCATGCCGATCGCGTCGGAACCGGCATCGGGTGGGTTACCCCAAGCCTCGGTCAGGACCGAGACGGCGTCCTTCTTATTCAGAAAATAGAACTTGCCCTTGAGATCGAGGTGAATGCCTTCGGCGAGGTCTATCGGTCCGGTCTTTGGATCTATCTTGTCCAGGAATGCCTTGCCGGCATCATTGTACTGTTTGTAGGAGCTGAAGAAATCCGAGGATTTTTCTGCATATGCAGATGAAGCTGAGAGGGCAAATGTCAGCCCAAGCGAAAAAATCGTCCTGCCCATCGCCGCCCCCCAGCCTTGCGTAGTTCGTCTTGATACCTCGTCGTCAACGCCGAATCAATATTTCGATCGGCAATACTCGGCAATATTATCTAGGGAAGACTCCGCAGCTTTCGCCGCCGGACGAAAGATATTCTTGCCGACTCATGTCGTCACTGGAAATCGAAGGCACTCAGGCCCGTCACCATCTCGTCGAGGCCGAGCGGGCGCGTCACCGGCGGCTCGGCGCGCGCCAGGCAGCCGACGCGTTCGCAAAGCCGGCAGGCAGGCCCGACCGGCGTCGCCGCAATACTGCCGGCCTTTGCGGTGATTGCCGCACCGGGTAATGCCGCGCCATAGACGATTTCGTCACGAAAGCCGATATCGCAGCCAAGCAGCAATGCGGTGCGGCGCGGACGTTCCGAGAACGCGCCTTGCGGCCCTTCCAGCGTGCGGGCGATGCACAGGAACTCGGCGCCGTCGGGCATTTCCACTGCCTCGACGAAGACCTGGCCAGGTTGGGTGAAGGCAACATGCACGGGCAGCTTGGGACAGCCGCCGCCAAAGCGGCTTTGTGGAAAGCCCTGGCTGCCGGCCTTGCGGAAGCGGTTGCCTGCATTGTCGACCTCCAGCATGAAGAACGGCACCCCCGAGGCACCCTGCCGCTGCAGCATGGTCAGCCGGTTGGCTGCCTGTTCGAAGGAGACGCCGAAGCGCGAACGCAGGACATCGATGTCA
>NZ_RZOM01000888.1:0-2606 GCF_003999175.1 Mesorhizobium sp. M7A.F.Ca.ET.027.03.2.1
GTCGGTATCATCGGACTGGTCGAAAATGCCGTCGACGGTCATGCCCAGCGTCCCGGTGATATCGTCACTTCGATGTCGGGCCAGACCATCGAGGTGCTCAATACCGATGCCGAGGGCCGCCTCGTGCTGGCCGATGCGTTGTGGTACTGCAACGACCGCTTCCAGCCGAAATTCATGGTCAATCTGGCGACGCTGACCGGCGCCATCATGGTGGCGCTCGGCCAACATTATGCCGGCCTGTTTTCCAACAATGACGAGCTGGCCGAAAAGTTGTCGGCGGCGGGGCAGGCGACGCAGGAACGGCTGTGGCGCATGCCGCTCGGTGCCGAATACGACAAGCTCATCGATTCCAAGAACGCCGACATGAAGAACATCGGCGGCCGTTTTGGCGGCGCCACCATTGCGGCGCAGTTTCTGCAGCGCTTCGTCAAGGATACGCCATGGGCTCATCTCGACATTGCCGGCACGGCGATGGGGGCGCCGTCGAACGAGATCAACCAGTCCTGGGGTTCCGGTTTCGGCGTCAGGCTGCTCGACCGGCTGGTGCGCGATAATTATGAGCAGTGAACGGGTTCAATCACTATAGGCTGAAGCGATGGCCGACGTCCTGTTCTACCACCTGACCGAATCGACGCTGGAGGATGCGCTGCCAGGCCTCCTGGAGCGCAGCGTCGACCGTGGCTGGCGCGCCGTGGTGCAGACAGGCACCGAGGAACGCCGCGATGCGCTCGACCAGCATCTGTGGACCTTCCGCGACGATTCGTTCCTGGCGCACGCAACCGATCGTGAGGCTCATCCCGGTGAACAGCCGATTCTGTTGACCACCGGCGACGGCAATCCCAACGACGCCAAGATTAGGTTCCTGGTCGACGGTGCGGTGCCGCCTGACCTTGGTGGCTACGAGCGCGCGGTGTTCCTGTTCGATGGCCACGATGCCGCCCAGCTCGAGGCGGCGCGAGGGCACTGGAAGGTGATGAAGAGCGCTGGCCACGCCGTCACCTACTGGCAACAGACGCCAGATCGCCGCTGGGAGCGCAAGGCTTAAGGCAGGTCGCCTGAACGTTCAGGCGACATGCTTGACCAGTGGCGTGTCACGACAATATCTACTGCTTTGCCTCGATCCGGTTATCTACTGCTTTGCCTTGATCCGGTTCATTTTCGTTGTGACGTAGTCGCCGTATTTCAATTTCATTGACTCGTCCGACCGGTTTCGATGCGGGCTCTTGAAAACGTACCATTCGCCATCAGGCGATTTACGCTTGTAGATAACCTTGCCCACTTGGCGATGCTCGAAGCAGGTCATCGAGCCCTTCACACCCCAGGAGCCATGCCATTGCGCGCGGTAGCAGAGCTTGCCGCCGCCGGGAATGAACCACATGCCGTCGCCATAGCCCGACTTGCCCTTGTCGTGAGTCCAGGCATCGAACTGCCTCTGCTTGACGGCAAAGAACCCGGCGCCCTTCTTGCCCCACAGCCACGAATGGTTCTGATAAATCTGGTAGACGCCTTCGTCAGGAACGACCGTGGCTTTTTGCGCCTGCTCGGCGATCCTTGTCGCCGTCTTGGCCGTCGCAGGAACCTGAAAGGCAAGAACAAGAACGGAGCAGGCGAATGCCGCTCCGAGATAATTTCCCACTACCCGTTTCACGAAACTTCTCCACAGATTGATTTACGCCACGCCTCAACCCTCATCCCGAACCGCTGGTTCGAGATGGATCATCATCAAACAAGGAGATTGGAAATCGATCCCGATCGCGTCGGGATCGATCAGCACGATGCGTCTACGGCAGGACGTGCTGGGTCACCCTCCAGTCGGGCAGACCATAGCCACCCAGCCACGGCCACACTTCCTTCTGGTTGAAGTAGACGACCGAAGTCAGCGCCGGGAACTCCGCGTAGGATTTGCGGGAATCTTCCTGCCATTTCGAGACATAGTCCTGCTGTCCGACATAGCCGAGTTCCGCAACGACGATCGGCTTGTTGAACACTGCAACGCGGTCATAGCCGGGCTTCAGCAGCTCAGCGAAGGTACGGTCATGACCGGCCTCGTCATTGTCCTTTTTCTGCAGACCGAACACCGACAGGCCGATGACGTCGACATAGTCGTCGCCGGGGTAGTATTTTTCCAGACCCTCTTCGCCCTTGGGCGACCACATATACTTGGCGGCGGGGGCAGCCTTGCGGCAGATATCGACCTCGCGCTTGTAAGCGGAGATCCAGTCCTTGGGAGCCCAGTTGGCCCAAGTGAAGCGGCCGTTCTTGTCTTCCATTTCCTGAGCCCAGCGAATGGTCACCGGGCTCTTCATCTGTCCCACCAGGCCGCAGATTGCCTGCATGTTGGCGTCATATTTGCCGCTCAAAATGCCGTCGCGCAATTCGGGCGGGGTGATGCGCCAGTCCTTCGACCAGGTCCACGGCTCAACCGTAATCAGCAGCGAACGTCCGCGTTGCAGCGCATAGGCGTCGGCAAGCGGCAGCGTCGACAGGTCGACGTCTTCCCAAGGCAGGAACAGCTCTTCGATGCTGGCACTCTTGTCGGCGCTGAAGTCGCCGTAGGGATCATAGGATCCGAACGCCGAGGCGGCGCTGCTCGTTTGGACGGGGTC
>NZ_RZOM01000889.1:0-2606 GCF_003999175.1 Mesorhizobium sp. M7A.F.Ca.ET.027.03.2.1
GTCCATGATCACCCGCGGCGCCGTCGAAAAGAACACGAAGAAGGCGCCCATGGCGGCACTGAAGCCGAGCGTATACGCCCAGAAGGCGAAGCTGGAGAGAATGGGACGAAACGCCATTCGCCTGTCGTTGCCATTGGTGGGTCGTGTTTCATGCCATCTCGGCCATGCATTGAGGGTGGCGGCTACCGCCAGACCGCCGAGCGCCAGGAAGATCGCGCGCCAGCCGAGATTGTCGGCGATCAACGCACCGGCAATCGGCCCTAACGCCGGCACGAAGGCCAGCATCGAACTGAACAGGCCGTAGATGACGGCACTTTCAGGCCTCTGCGCATAGACGTCGCGAACCGTTGCAAAGGTCGCAACGAGAACGGCGGATGCACCGATGGCCTGCACGACCCGCAAGGCGACGAACACCATGGCCAGCGAGGTGCAGGCGAGCAGGGCGGAAGCGCCTGCAAACAAAAGCGCGCCGCCGATCAGCACCGGACGCCTGCCGATCCTGTCGGAAATCGGGCCGAAGACGATTTGGCCGAGCCCAAGACAGATCATGTAGAGGCTCAGCGTCAGTTGGATGACATCGGGCGATGTCTTGAGGATTCCCGGCATTGCCGGGACGATCGGGAGGTAGATATCCATGGCCAGCGAGGCCAGGATGTCGAAGGGCGCCATCAGCACCATGGCTGCTGGCAGGGAAGTGGTCCATGTCGGGTTTTTTGGACAAGGCATGATTGAACATCCGCTCAAATGGCTACATTTGGCGGCGATCTGCCGTTCGCATGAAGATGGGAAATGACGGGCCGCCGCAACAACGAAATGCTGTTGCGGCCTACTTGTCTGCTGACTTGCTGGTTCCCATAGTCGCTATCCCGGATCGCGCGGATATTCTCTCGACGCGCAGATCCGTCCCTTAGCAGCCGGAGGTTGTCCAGGCAACAGGATCAGCTTGGTCGCGCCATCGCTGCCTCGATCACCCTGAAAATCCGCTCGTCCGTGCATTGGGCGACGTTGAAGCGCAGGAAGCGGCTGGCCGTTCCAGACAGGCTGAATGCGTTGCCGGGCGCCAGCACGATGTTGTCGGCCAGCGCGCGGCGGGCCACTTCAGCCGCATCGACGCCATCCGGCAGGCTACACCACAGGAACAGGCCGGCCGGCTGGTCGATCCAAGGTGTGATGCCGATCGCCTTCAGGCGGGCGCCCGTCTCGCCCATGGCGCGCGCAAGCCGTGCGCGCAGCAAATCCATGTGCTTACGGTAGCTGCCGTCCTTCAGCAGGGTCAGCACCAGTTCGGCCGCAAGCCGGCCGCCGCCGAAGGTGGTGGCGATCTTCAGGTCGGTCAGGGGCTCGATCCAGCCGCGGGGGGCTGCGATGAAGCCGCAGCGAACCGACGCCGACAGCGTCTTGGAGAAGCTGCCGATGTGGACGACGCGGCTCAGGCCATCGAACGCCGCCAGCCTGGGGGCGGGCGCATGTTCGAAATCGGCGAAGATGTCGTCTTCGACGATGGTCAGATCCGACTGGTCGGCGAGCTTGAGCAGCCGATGGGCGGTGACTGGCGACAGCACCGCGCCGGTCGGGTTGTGGATGGCGGAATTGGTGATGTAGAGGCGCGGCCGATGCTCGGCCAGCGCCTGCGCGAACAGATCGATGTCCGGCCCCGACGGCGTGTAGGGAACGCTGACGACCTTGGCCCGGTGGGCGCGCAACAAAGCATGGAAGTTGAAGTAGCAGGGGTCGTCGACCAGCACGGTGTCGCCGGGCTCGATCAGGAACCGGCACAACAGGTCGATGGCCTGCGTGCCTGATTCCGTCAGCATGATCTGCTCGGGAGAGGCCTCGATGCCGTGCCCGGCCATACGCCGCGCCAGCAATTGCCGCAGCGGCGGCAGGCCGAGCGGCGTGCCGTAATCGGCCAGTGCGACATCGTCGGCACGCGCTACCGTGCGCAGTGCCCGGCGCAGACCTGCCTGCGGCATCCACGAGGCCGGCAGCCAGCCGCAGCCGGGTTTCAGCATGTCGTCGCCGGCCTCCAGGGACTGGCGTGAGATCCAGAGTGGATCGACCGCGCGGTCGAGGCGGGGGCCGATTTCGGCCAGCGACAGCGGCGCCAGCGAGCCGGCGGCATAGAAACCCGAGCCCGGCCGCGAGCGGATCACGCCTTCGGCGGCGAGCCGCTCATAGGCTTCGACCACGGTGGATTTGGACACTCGCATGGACTTGGCAAAGGCGCGGATCGACGGCAATTGCGCTCCCGGCGTCAGGCTGCGCGCCGCGATCCGCTGGCGGATCGTCGCCATGACACCTTCGACCAGCGTTCCGCTGCTCTCGCTTCCTGTGGTCTGTTTGTCCATCCGTACTGCTCGGCTAAGCATGACAGTTTTGCATAATTGTACCGCATTGTCTCTGGCGATACCACCGGCTCCGCGCGATACGGAGCCGACAAACGGAGCATACGATGGACAAGACCGCGAGCGGCTGGATGAATGGATTCATCGGCGTGTTGATCTTCAGCGGCTCGCTGCCGGCAACGCGCGTGGCGGTGAAGGATTTCGATCCGACATTCCTGACCTCGGCCCGGGCGGCGATTGCCGGACTGCTTGGCCTGGCAC
>NZ_RZOM01000088.1:0-10217 GCF_003999175.1 Mesorhizobium sp. M7A.F.Ca.ET.027.03.2.1
CAGCGCCTCGACCTTGGCGTTGAAGCCATCGCGCGATTTGCGCAGCAGGCGCGGCTTTCCGATCGGCAAGGCGCAGGTCTGCGACAGCCAGCGGCTGGCATAGAAGGCGCGGCTGAGCGCATCGAGGCCGGTGGGGTTAGGCGTCGTGCAACGCTCGTAGCGACTGTCGAAGGCGGCGAGAGCCGGATCGGCGGCCTCTTCGCGCCGAATGGTGAGCGGCGCGCCGGCCGGGGCAAGGCTGGAGCGGATCCTTGCGGTGCAGCGGTTCAGGCCGTCACTCGGAAACAGGCTGACCGTGTCGTCCTCGCCGGACAGGCGAAAACGGAATGCCGTGCCCATGGCGATGGTGCGTGAACCGCCGCCGGCACGGATCGCCAGCGTGCCGTCGCAGATGCCTTCGATGTCGGCCGGTTGCTTGCCGGCCTGGCGCAGCACGACCTCGACGCTGCGCGCCTGCAGGCCGGAGAAATCGAAGATCCTGGGCGCCGAGGGCCGCGCAGCCGCATCGATGTAGAGTGTCTGCCGCGACACCCGCCAGCGTCCGTCGAAATGGCCCTCGCCGCTGCTGGCGCCGGCCGGCGGCAGATGCGTTTCGGCAACCGGTCCGGCCAGTTTTTGCAGTGTCCGGTAGGTCGCCTGGAAATCGCTGTTGGCGATCTCATGGCGGTCATGGCCGAAAGGGCCGGTGCCGTTGGCGCGGTCCATGGCGCCAAGCTGGTGGTGGGCGAGCAGCGCCAGGAAGCGTTTTTCATAGTCGCTCGTGCCGGCGTCACCGAAAAACTGCGCGGCGGCGATCCGCGGCCCAGCTGTCCCGGCCGAGAGCGCGGGTCGCGCGCAAGCGCTCTGGCCTTGCAGGAGATCGCAGGCATTGCGGCCAGCGCCGGCACAGCCGGCAAGGACAGCCAGCCCGAACAAAACGATGGCGATGGATGCGCGACCCTTCACCCGGCGACTCCGGCCTTCAGGGCGCTCAATTGCGCGGGATCGCGCGGCGGCATGAAGCCTTGCGGGAAGACCTTGCAGACGGGAATGGCGAAGGTGGCGATCAACAGTTCGGCCTCGCCGCGCATTTTGCGTGGCGCTGTCTTGTCGTCACGGATCGCTTTCGCCGAGGCGACCAGGGTGCCGTCGCAGTCGCAATGGTTGTGGCGGGCGATGTAGCAGGCATCATGCGCCTGGCAGGCCGCATCGAGGCGGTCGGCCGGCCGGGCCGATAGATCGCCGGTGCGGGTGCCAGGGCCGCAATAATTGCCGAAGACGAAAGGCGAAGGCCGCGCCATTGCGTAGCGGATCGGCTTGGGCAGTTCGGCTCCCGTGACCTTCGTCCACGGATTGGCGCAAGCCGAAACGAAAAGCAGCGGCAGGATGGCAAGAACGGCTCGCATGTCTATCCGCGCCAGCTTTCTGAAAGTGTCCCTGCGCGCGGCGTCCGCCCACAGCCGGCGACCGCACGCCTGATGCCACACTGGCCGGTTTTGTGGCAAGGAAAAGGCGGCACGGCTACAGCGCATCGCGTTTGATCGGATTCATGCGATGCGCTTTAGCGTCTTTGTTTTATGCATGTCGTTCTCTCAAAACCGAGATCATTTTTGGGCGACATGCATCAGACAAACAGGTTTCGCTCCCGCTCCACCACCTTGGTGATGAAGCTGGCGACGATCTGGACGCGGCGCAGCGGCCTGACCGATTCGTGATAGACCAGCCAGTAGGCACGGCGGATCGGCGCGACCACATCGACGGATACCAATTCCGGCATCGAGCGGGCGACGAAGGTGTGCAGGATGCCGATGCCGGCGCCCGAGCGCACCGCCTCGGCCTGGCCGAGCGCCGAGGAGATGGCGAAGCTGGTGCGCCAGTCCGTGCTGAATTCGCCCGCATAGTCGAGCGAGGGACTGACGATGAGGTCGGGTACGTAGCCGATGAGCGTGTGCTGGCCGAGCTCGGCGGCGGTTTTGGGCAAGCCATGCGCCTCGACATAGGCGCGCGAGGCAAACAGGCCGAGCGAGTAGTCGACCAGCTTTCCTGCCACCAGCCGGCCTTCGGTCGGCCGCTCGACGGTGATGGCGATGTCGGCCTCGCGACGCGACAGGGAGAAGGAGCGCGGCACCGGCACAAGCTGGATCGTCAACTCGCGGTGCAGGGCGGTTAGTTCGCCAAGGCGCTTGGCCAGGAAGGCGACACCAAAACCGTCGGGCGCACCGATGCGCACCGTGCCGGAAACGTCGTCGCCTTCGCCTGAAATGGTCGAGCGCGCGGCGATCATGTCGCCCTCCATGCGCTCGGCAATGTCGAGAAAACGCTCGCCGGCGGGCGTCAGCTCGCTGCCGGTCGTCAAGCGGCGAAACAGCTTTGTCCGCAACGCTTCCTCGAGTGCGGCGATGCGGCGCGAGACGGTGGCGTGGTTGAGCTCCAGCCGTTTGGCGGCGCCAAGGATCTGGCCTGCGCGCGCCACGGCGAGGAAGATGCGGACGTCATCCCAGTTCATGGGGAGGGTCCAGATGACAATTATCGACGCTGCGTTCTGTGGTGGAACTCAATCTCTCAATCCGCACGGCAGCAATTGCATCCCACCATTTGCGGGAATTGATGCTCGCTCGTCAATCGTTATCTATTCTCCGCACAACGGTTGCGTTCTCCGTCGCGTTGCCATCCGCCGGCCAAAGGCGGACAATGCAGCATCACAAACAAGGGAGAGAAATCATGATCGACTATGGTCATTTCATTGGCGGCAAGCATGTCGCCGGGACCAGCGGCCGCAAGCAGGATGTCATGCAGCCGATGGACGGCTCGGTGCGCGGCACGGTGGCGTTGGCCTCGCAGGCGGAACTGCGCGCGGCGGTCGAGAATGCCAAGGCAGCGCAGCCGAAATGGGCCGCGACCAACCCGCAGCGCCGCGTACGCGTGCTGATGAAGTTTCTCGAACTGGTCGCGCGCGACTATGACGAACTGGCCGACATCCTGGCGCGCGAGCACGGCAAGACGATCGCCGATGCCAAGGGAGACATCCAGCGCGGCCTCGAAGTGGTCGAGGTCTGCATCGGCGCACCGCACATGATGAAGGGCGAATTCACCGACGGCGCCGGCCCCGGCATCGACGTCTATTCGATGCGCCAGCCGCTCGGCGTGGTCGCCGGTATCACGCCGTTCAACTTCCCGGCGATGATCCCGCTGTGGAAGATCGCGCCGGCCATCGCCTGCGGCAACGCCTTCATCCTGAAGCCTTCGGAACGCGATCCGGGCGTGCCGATGCGCATTGCCGAACTGTTCCTCGAGGCCGGCCTGCCGGCGGGCATCCTCAATGTCGTCAATGGCGACAAGGATGTCGTCGACGCCATCCTCGACGATCCCGACATCAAGGCCATCGGCTTTGTCGGCTCGACGCCGATCGCCCATTACATCTATTCGCGCGGCACAGCCGCCGGCAAACGCGTGCAGTGCTTCGGCGGTGCCAAGAACCACATGATCATCATGCCCGATGCCGACATGGACCAGACCGTAGATGCGCTGATCGGCGCCGGCTACGGCTCGGCCGGCGAGCGCTGCATGGCGATCTCGGTCGCCGTCCCGGTCGGCAACGATACCGCCAACCGGCTGATGGAAAAGCTGATCCCGCGCGTCGAGAGCCTGAAGGTCGGTCCTTCGACGGACTCTTCCGCCGATTTCGGCCCGCTGGTGACGGCGCAGGCGTTGGGACGGGTCAAGGGCTACGTGGATACCGGCGTCAAGGAAGGCGCCAAGCTGGTCGTCGACGGCCGCGGCTTCTCCATGCAGGGCTATGAAGACGGCTACTATATGGGTGGCTGCCTGTTCGACAACGTCACCGCGGACATGCGTATCTACAAGGAAGAGATCTTCGGGCCGGTGCTCTCTGTTGTGCGCGCCCCGACCTATGAGAGCGCGATCAAGCTCGCCAACGATCACGAGATGGGCAATGGCGTCGCCATCTTCACCCGTGACGGCGATGCCGCGCGCGACTTTGCAAGCCGTGTCCAGGTCGGCATGGTGGGCATCAACGTGCCGATCCCGGTGCCGATCGCCTACTACACGTTCGGCGGCTGGAAGGCATCTTCGTTCGGCGATCTCAACCAGCACGGCCCGGACGCGTTCCGCTTCTATACCAAGACCAAGACGGTGACCTCGCGCTGGCCGTCCGGCATCAAGGATGGTGCCGAATTCGTCATCCCGACGATGAACTGACCGGACGATTTCTTGGTTGCGCGTCCTCGCCTTCGGCTGCGGTCGCGCGGGCGGGCATCAAGGATGGTGCCGAATTCGTCATCCCGACGATGAATTGACCGGACAACAAATTGATTTGGATTAAGGCCCGGGCGCTCGCGCCCGGGCGTTTTTTTGCAATCCGGCCGCGACCCTATCCGCTTGAACGCTAATGTGATGGAACCAAGTAGGTTCTGCCGTCTTGGTTTGCAGTCCTGCCGCAAGGAGGTACGGCAGATCAAGCAACGGCGCTGGCGACAGCTTCGGGGACATCGTCTGGCGCAAGGAGGTGTCAGATGACCCGTCTTGTGGCAACGCTATTTTTCGCGGCAATTTCTGCGTGTCCCGCCGTCCCGGCGCTGGCGGAGCAATGCGCGGCCCGTGCGGATATGATCAAAGCGCTCGGGGAAAAATTCCACGAAAGTGAGGCGGCGCGCGGCCTGGTCAACCCGAGCCTGATTCTTGAGATATTCGTCTCCGACCGGGGCACCTGGACAATTCTTGCCACCGACACGCATGGTCAGAGTTGCGTCATCACGGCGGGTGAAGGCTGGGACGGTTCGTTGATGGCGGCGGCTGCCTTGCCAGGGACTTGACCCGAGCTTCAAGGAAGCGCCGGCGACGAAAGCGCACCGGGGTATAAAGGACATTCAGCGCGTGGCGGCCGTCTCGGCGTGGCCGCGCAGCAGCGCCATCAGGCGTTTGGCGTCCTTGGCCGCGGCCTCCTCGTCGCCGGCAAGGATCGAGCGGATCAGCGCGACATGGTGCTCGGCGGATTCGGCAAGGCCGGTCTCGGCCTTGTAGCGGAACCAGAAGCGGCGGCTATGGGTCTGCAAGGGGGCGGCCAGACGGGCGGCGAAGGGATTGTCGGCAGCCAGCGCCAGCGCTTCGTCGAGTGCCTTGTCGGCCTGGATGAAGGCAAGCACATTACCCGAGATCACCGCCTTCTGCATGGCAAGCGCTGCTTCGTGAAACAGGTCGGCGGCTTCGCGGGTGACGAAGCGGGCGGCCGAGCGGGCGAGCACCACCTCGACGCCGCGACGCGCATCGAGGACGCGCAACCAGTCGCCGGGATGGAGCGGGGCGATGGCGATGCCGGCGCGCGGCCTGACGTCGAGCAGCCCTTCCCATGCCAGCCGCTGGATCGCCTCGCGCACCGGTGTCCTGCCAAGCCCGAGCCTGTCGATCAGGGCGCCCTCGGTGACGAAGCTTGCCGGGGCCAGTTCGAGCGTGACGATCATGTGCTCGAGCACATGGTAGGCCCTGGTCGCCGCCGGCTCTGCCGGGATGCTTGCTGCCATGGATATCAAATGCGCTCTCCTGATATATCTTGAATATATCATAACGGAATCCGCATTGACAGCGGGTTTGTTAATAGATATACCACTGATATATCAGATGGAGAGATGATCATGTGGACCGGAGTTTTTCCCGCCGTCACGACTAAATTCACCGCGGATGATCGTCTCGATCATGCCGAGATGGAGCGCTGCTTCAGCCTGCAGATGGAGGCCGGCTGCGACGGCATCATCGTCTGCGGATCGCTCGGCGAGGGGCCGATGCTGTCGCCCGACGAGAAGATAGAGGTGCTGAAGACCGCACAGAAGGTCGCCGGCAAGAAGCCGGTGCTGCTGACGGTGAACGAGGCCGGCACACGCGAGGCCGCCAGCATCGCCAGGCGCGCCGCCAAAGAAGGCGCCAATGGCCTCATGGTCGTGCCGAGCCCGATCTACCACACCAATGCGGAAGAGACGGTCGCTGCGCTGCGCGCGGTCGCCGAGGCGGGCGACCTGCCGGTCATGATCTACTCCAACCGGCTTGCCTACCGCGTCGACGTCAGCGTCGACCAGATGGAGGAGCTGGCGTCGGACAGGCGCTTTGTCGCGATCAAGGAATCCTCCGACGACATCCGTCGTTCGACCGAGATCATCAATCGCCTGGGTACTCGCTACGACCTGTTCACCGGCGTCGACAATCTGGCCTTCGAGGCGCTGTCGGTTGGCGCCATCGGCTGGGTGGCGGGGCTGGTCACCGCCTTCCCGCGCGAGACCGTCGCCATCTTCCAGCTGATGAAGCAGGGCCGCCGCGAGGAGGCGCTCGCCATCTACCGCTGGTTCCGGCCGCTGCTCGATCTCGATGTCTCGACCTATCTGGTCCAAAACATCAAGCTTGCCGAAGTGTTCGCGATCAACACAAATGACCGCGTTCGCATGCCGCGGCAGCCGCTGTCGGGCGAGCGCCGCAAGGCTGTCGAGAAGATCGTCAAGGATGCGCTCGCGGTTCGGCCGAAGCTGCCGACATTTTGATGGCTTTCTTCTCCCCGTTCACGGGGAGAAGATGGCGGCAGCCAGATGAGGGGCAGCGCCTACGTGTCAGGAAATTCCAAGTCGACAGAAGCGGCGCGCCGCCCCTCATCCGCCCTTCGGGCACCTTCTCCCCGTGAACGGGGAGAAGGCTTGGACATCGCCATCATCGGTGGCGGCATCATCGGCATCTGTGCAGCCGCTTCTCTCGCCGAGGCCGGACGCAGGATCACCGTCTTCGACCGCACCGGCATTTGCGAGGAGACGAGCTCCGGCAACGCCGCCGCCTTTGCCTTTTCCGATGTGCTGCCGCTGGCCCACAAGGGCATGATCCGGCAGCTGCCGAAATGGCTGGCCGATCCGCTTGGCCCGCTCAGCATTCCGCCCGCCTATCTGCCGAAGCTTCTGCCCTGGCTGATCCGCTTCTGGCGCGCCGGCGCGCCGGGAAAATACGAGGCGAGCCTTGCTGCTCAGGCGGGTATGATGAAGCTCGCCGAGGCGGAGTGGATGGGCCTGCTCGATCGCTCCGGCACGCGGTCGATGCTGCGCGAGGATGGCTCGCTCGAGCTCTATGAAAGCAAAGACGAGTTCCAGGCCGGGCTGCCCGGCTGGGCGGCGCGTGAGCGTTTCGGCATCGGTTTCCGCCATGTCGAGGGCGAGGAACTGGCCGCCTTGCAGCCGGGGCTGTCGCCGCGCTTCATCAAAGGCACGTTCGTGCCGGGATGGAAGACGGTCGCCGACCCGAAACTGCTGGGCAAGGCGGTGTGGGCCTACGCACAAAGCAAGGGTGCCCGCTTTGAGATGGCCCGGATCGGCCAAGTCGCGGCGGATCAGGATGGTGCGACGCTGACATTGGCAGACGGCACGACCAGACAGGCGCGACACCTCGTCGTCGCAGCAGGCGCATGGTCGCATCTGCTGGCGAAGCAACTCGGCGATCGCATTCCGCTGGAGACCGAGCGCGGCTACAACACTACGTTGCCGACGAGTGCCTTCGACGTGAAGCGGATGCTGATCTTCTCCGGCCATGGCTTCGTCGTCACGCCGCTCGCAACGGGCCTGCGTGTCGGTGGCGCCGTCGAACTCGGCGGCATCGAGCGGCGGCCCAATTATGCCAGGTCTAAGGCGCTGCTGCAGAAGGCGCAGAAATTCCTGCCGGGGCTCGATCCCTCGGGCGGGCGCGAATGGATGGGGTTCCGCCCCTCGCTGCCGGATTCAGTGCCAGTCATCGGCGGCGCGCCGGCAAAGCGGTCGGTGGTCTATGCCTTCGGCCATGGCCATCTCGGCCTGACCCAGGCGGCGGCCACCGGACGGTTGATCAGGGATCTTGTCCTGGGGCAGACTCCACCGATCGAACTGGCCCCCTTCAGTCCGCAACGATTTTGATATTTTCGGGTTTTGATTTTCGAGGAGCGTCATGGCCAAGAAATCCTTCTTCTGCATAGACGGCCACACCTGCGGCAATCCGGTGCGGCTGGTCGCTGGGGGCGGCCCGCTGCTGCAGGGCGCGACGATGATGGAGCGGCGTGCGCATTTTCTGACCGAGTATGACTGGATCCGCACCGGCCTGATGTTCGAGCCGCGCGGCCACGACGTGATGTCCGGTTCGATCCTCTATCCGCCGACGCGCGAGGATTGCGACATCGCCATCCTGTTCATCGAAACCTCCGGCTGCCTGCCGATGTGCGGCCATGGCACCATCGGCACGGTGACGATGGCGATCGAGCACGGTCTGATCAAGCCGAAGACGCCGGGCGTGCTTCGGCTCGACACGCCGGCCGGACTTGTCATCGCTGAATACAAACAGGTCGGCGACTATGTCGAGGAGGTGCGCATCACCAATGTGCCGTCCTTCCTCCATGCCGAGGGGCTGACAATCGAATGCCCTGGGCTCGGCGAAATCACCGTCGACGTCGCCTATGGCGGCAACTTCTACGCCATCGTCGAACCGCAGAAGAACTATCGCGACATGGCCGATTATTCGGCGGGCGACTTCATCGCCTGGAGCCCGGTGGTGCGCCAGCGGCTCAACGAGAAATATTCCTTCGTCCATCCTGAGAACCCGGGCATCAACCGGCTGTCGCACATGCTGTGGACCGGTGCTCCGACGGTGGATGGGGCGGATGCCCGCAATGCCGTGTTCTACGGCGACAAGGCGATCGACCGCTCGCCCTGCGGCACCGGCACCTCGGCGCGCATGGCGCAGCTTCATGCCAAGGGCAAACTCAAGGCCGGCGACAGCTTCGTCCATGAATCGATCATCGGTTCGCTGTTCAAGGGCAAGGTCGAAAAGGATGTCACCGTCGCCGGCAAGCCGGCCATCATTCCCTCTATCGGCGGCTGGGCGCGGATGACCGGGCTGAACACCATCTTCATCGACGACCGCGACCCGTTCGCGCACGGATTTGTTGTCAAGTGATGGGAATCCTGACCTTGCGGAAAGCGACGGCTTGAAAAACGGATCGTGCCAAAAACGCAAGGATTCCTTTCATCACCTAATCTTGACGGCGATTTCTTCGAAACGGAGCGCATGATGCAGTCGAATCGTCAAAGACATTGCGTTATGCCAATGGTAGGGTCCGCGATAGTCCAGGGGTCGGATGATGGAAAGCGGGCAATCGGATAGCGTGCTTCGAAAACACGCATGACGATTGAAAAATGACGTTGCAATCCGGGCTCGAAACTTTACGACTAGGGGAAATACGAAAAGGAATGCGTCTGCATGGGCGACATTCCAGGGGAGCTATGTACACATGCAGTACTTTGTCCAGCAGCTTATCAACGGGCTGACGCTGGGATCGATCTATGGGCTGATCGCGATCGGCTACACGATGGTCTACGGCATCATCGGCATGATCAATTTCGCCCATGGCGACATCTTCATGGTGGGTGCCTTCACGGCACTGATCGTCTTCCTCGCCCTTGGCGCGCTGTTCTATTCCGTGCCGGTTGTGCTGGCGCTGCTGGTCATGATGATCGTGGCGATGCTGCTCACCAGCCTCTACAACTGGACGATTGAAAAAGTCGCCTACCGGCCGCTGCGCGGTTCGTTCCGACTGGCCCCGCTGATCACCGCCATCGGCATGTCGATCGCGCTGTCGAACTTCGTCCAGGTGACGCAGGGTCCCCGCAACAAGCCGATCCCGCCAATGGTCAGCCAGGTTTACAACATCAACGGCATCAGCGTGTCGCTGAAGCAGATCATCATCGTCGTCGTCACGGCGCTGCTGCTGGCGCTGTTCTGGTATCTGGTCAACAAGACCTCGCTCGGGCGAGCGCAACGGGCCTGTGAGCAGGACCGCAAGATGGCGGCGCTGCTCGGCATCGATGTCGACCGCACCATCTCGATCACCTTCATCATGGGTGCGGCCCTTGCCGCGGTCGCCGGCACTTTGTTCCTGATGTATTACGGCGTCATTGCCTTCTCGGATGGCTTTACGCCGGGCGTGAAAGCCTTCACGGCGGCGGTGCTGGGCGGCATTGGTTCGCTGCCGGGCGCGGTGGTTGGCGGGCTGATGATCGGCTTCATCGAGAGCATGTGGTCGGCATATTTCTCGATCGACTACAAGGACGTCGCGGCGTTCTCGATCCTGGCCATCGTGCTGATCTTCCTGCCTTCCGGCATATTGGGCCGGCCAGAAGTCGAAAAGGTCTGAGACTATGGCCGTCACCGTATCTCCGGAGCGCGACACCGTCGCC
>NZ_RZOM01000890.1:0-2603 GCF_003999175.1 Mesorhizobium sp. M7A.F.Ca.ET.027.03.2.1
GAGATAGGCGATGCCGATCTTCTGGTTGAGCTCGGCGAACAAATCAAGGATCTGGGCGCGGATCGAGACGTCGAGCGCCGAGACCGGCTCGTCGGCGACGACCAGCTTGGGGCGGGTGATGATGGCGCGGGCGATCGACAGGCGCTGGCGCTGGCCGCCGGAAAATTCATGCGGGTATTTGTCCATGTCGCTGATGCCGAGGCCGACTTCGTGCAGCGCATGCGCCACCATTTCGCGGCGCTCGGTGCGCGTCGGCTGCTTCTCCAGCACATGCAGGGGTTCGGCGACCAGTTTTTCGACCTTCTGACGCGGGTCGAAGGATCCGTAGGGATCTTGGAAAACGACCTGCATGTCACGGCGAGCCGGCTTCAGCTCGGCTTCGCTCTTGCCGGTGACGGTCTCGCCGCGAAACCGGATCGTACCCGATGTCGGCCGATCCAGCGCCAGGATCATGCGGGCGAGCGTTGACTTGCCGCAGCCGGATCTGCCGACCAGCGCCACTGACTGACCCGGCGCCATCGACAGCGAGACATCGTCGACGGCGCGGATACCAGGCGCGCGTTTGAATAATGAGGTGCGTCGGCCGGGATAGTCGCGGGTCACGCTTTGGACCTGAAGCAAAGGTTGGCCCGTCTCGATGTCATGCAGCCTGGCGCGCGCCGGCACATGCATCGAGGCCTGCGCCAGCTGGCGCGTGTAGGGGTGGGTCTGTTCGGACAGCGTGCGCGCAGTGTCGCCGGCTTCCATAACCTCGCCGCGGCGCAGGATAGTGATGCGGTCCGCCATCTCGGTCACCACGGCGAGGTCGTGCGAGATCAGGAGCAGACCCATGCGGCTTTCGGCGACGAGGTCGCGTAACAGGTCGAGGATCTGTGCCTGCAGCACCACGTCGAGCGCCGTCGTCGGCTCGTCGGCGACCAGCAGCTTCGGCTTCAGCGCGCAGGCGATGGCGATGACGACGCGTTGGCGCTGGCCACCGGACAGTTCATGCGGATAGCGCGACATTGGAAATTTCGCTTCGGGGAGGCCGACGCGGTCGAGCATTTTTCGCGCCCGGTCTTCGGCCTCGGCGCGGCTGGCCTTGGTGTGCCAGCGTATGCCTTCGGCAACCTGTTCGCCGATGGTCTTGACCGGATTGAGCGCCGTCATCGGCTCCTGGAACACCATGCCGATGTCGTCGCCGCGCAGCGCGCACATCTGATCCTCGCTCGCCGTGAGGATGTCGATGCCGTCGAATGTGACGCGTCCGGTGGCGCGCGCGGCATGGGGCAGAAGCTGCATCACCGTCAGCGCGGTCATCGATTTGCCGGAACCGGATTCGCCGACCAGCCCTATCACCTCACCGGGCGCGACGGAAAGCTCCATTCCTCTAAGGATCTGCGTGTCGCCGATGGTCAGCGACAGGTTCTCGATGTCGAGCAGGCTCATCGCTGCCGCCGCGATTTCGGATCGAGGATGTCGGCGATGCCGTCGCCCAGGAGGTTCAGCCCCAGCACGGCGACAACGATCGCCATGCCCGGAAAGATCGCCATCCATGGCGCCACCACCATGCGGGTCTGCGCGTCGAACAGCATGCGGCCCCAGCTCGGCATTGGCGGTTGCGCGCCAAGGCCGAGATAGGAAAGCCCGGCCTCGGCCAGGATGCCCAGCGCGAACTGGATGGTGCCTTGCACCAGGAGCAGCGTGGCGATGTTGGGCAGCACATGTTCGATTGTGATTTGCGCGCTGCTCTTGCCGGCGGCGCGTGCGGCGAGAATGAACTCGCGCGGCCAGATCGCCAGCGCGCCGGCCCGGGCGACACGGGCAAAGACCGGGATGTTGAAGATGCCGATGGCGATGATGGCGTTGATCGCGCCCGGCCCGAAGATGGCGGTGATCATGATCGCCGACAGCAAAGCCGGGAAGGCGAAGACGAGGTCGTTCAGCCGCATCAGTGCCTCGTCGACGAGGCCGCCGCGTGCCGCCGCAAAGGCGCCGAGCGGCACGCCGACCCCCATGCCGATCCCGACCGCGACCAGCGCCACGGCAATCGAATTGCGGGCGCCGACCATGACCATCGACAGGATGTCGCGGCCGAAATGGTCGGTGCCGAACCAGTGCGCCAGCGAGGGTGCCTGCGTCTTGTCCGATATCACCAGTTTGGTGACGTCGTAGGGCGTCCAGGCATATGAGACTACAGCCATTGCCAGGATCATGAGGGTAATGACGAAACCGGCCACAAAGGCGGTATTCCTGAACGCCCTGCCCAGGATGTTGCCAAACGTCTCTTCCGACATGTCGATTTGCAGTGTCATTGCCGGCTTCTCAGGCGCGGATCGACAACCGCATAGGAAAGATCGACGAGAAGGTTGACGGCGATGACGGCCGCGACCAGCAGCATGACGACGCTTTCGACGACGATCAGGTCGCGCTGCGTGATGGCCTGGAACACCAGCCGGCCGAGGCCGGGCAGATAAAACACATTCTCGATGATGATGGTGCCGGCAAGCAGGAAGGCAAACTGCAGGCCCAGAATGGTCAGCACCGGGATCATGGCGTTGCGCAGTGCATGCCGCCACAAGACTGCGCGATAGGGCAGGCCCTTGGCGCGGGCGGTGCGGATA
>NZ_RZOM01000891.1:0-2596 GCF_003999175.1 Mesorhizobium sp. M7A.F.Ca.ET.027.03.2.1
CCCCCGACATGGGTGGCGATGCCCAGTGTGAAGCGGCGGCGCACCGAAGACAGGCTGGCAATGGCGCGATCGTGTGCCGCGAGGAAGTCGCGTGCGGGCTGGAGAAACACCGCGCCCTGCGCCGACAAGCGCACCAGCCGAGGCGTGCGCTCGATCAATTTCTTGCCGACGCGCTCTTCCAACCGCTTCAGCTTCACGCTGATTGCCCCTTGCGTGCTGCCAAGAGCCTCTGCCGCACGCGTAAAGCTCTGAAGATCGGCGATGGCGACGAATGTTTTCACAGCGTCTACGTCCAGCGTCATGTCAGCTATCCGCACTTGTTGTCTCTGAAATAGCCAACCATGCAATTCTAATATGATCAAGCCTCGCCTAACCTGGGGCATACGCGCACCGGGCGAGCTGCAATGGATTCGCCGACTGCCGACAATACGAGGTCGAACCATGCCCACTGTAGTGACCCGCCGAGGCATCATTGTTCTGTTTGCCGCCTGCCTGGCGTGCCTGATGTTCGGCCTGGAGATTTCAAGCGTTCCCGCGATCCTGCCGACACTGGAGCAGGTGCTGCACGCCGACTTCAAGCAACTGCAATGGGTGATGAACGCCTATACGATCGCGGTCACGACGGTGCTGATGGCGGTCGGCACGATCGCCGATCGTTACGGGCGCAAGCGTGTCTTTCTGGTCGCCATCGCCGCCTTCGGCCTGACATCCCTGATCTGCGGCGTCGCCGAAAGCGTCTCCACGCTCATCGTCGCCCGGTTTCTGCAGGGCCTGAGCGGCGGTGCGATGCTGATCTGCCAGCTTGCCGTGCTGTCGCATGAATTCCGGGAAGGGCGCGAACGCGCCGTCGCATGGGGCTGGTGGGGCGTCATCTTCGGCACCGGCCTCGGCTTCGGCCCCATCATCGGCGGCGGCATCGTCGCGGTCTCGAGCTGGCAATGGGTGTTTCTTGTCCACGTGCCGGTTGCGGCGCTGGCGTTCGCCCTCGCTCTGATGGGCGTCCACGAATCGAAGGATCCACAGGCGGGCAAGCTCGACGTAGCAGGCATCCTGACGCTGTCGCCGTCGGTTTTCTGCCTCGTTTTCTACATCATCCAGGGGCCGGATCTGGGTTTCTCCAGCCCTGCCGCGCTGGCGATCCTCGGTATCTCGATAGTGAGCTTCATCGCCTTCCTCATTGCCGAGAAGATCAGCCAGCGGCCGATGTTCGATTTCTCGGTCTTCCGGATCCGGCCCTTTTCGGGCGCCATCGTCGGCTCTGCCGCGATGAACCTCAGCTATTGGCCTTTCATGATCTACCTGCCGATCTGGTTCCACGCCGGGCTCGGCTATGACACCGTCTCCACCGGCCTTGCCCTGCTTGCCTACACGCTGCCGACGCTTGTGCTGCCGCCGTTGGCAGAGCGCTTTTCGCTGCGTTATCGGCCCGGCATCATCATTCCGGCGGGCCTCGTCATCATCGGCGTCGGGTTCATCCTGATGAAATTCGGCAGCGCCGCCGCGCAACCGGACTGGCTGACGATGCTGCCCGGCTGCCTGATCGCGGGGATGGGTCTGGGAATAACCAACACACCTGTCACCAACACGACGACGGGTTCCGTTTCGAGCGATCGCGCCGGCATGGCCTGCGGCATCGACATGAGCGCGCGCATGGTTTCATTGGCGTTGAACATCGCGGTGATGGGCTTCATCCTGGCCAGCGGTGTGCTGGCGCATCTGGGGCATGCGCTGCCCGACCTCGACACTGCCCAATTGCGTCTTCTCGCCGAAGCTATCGCTGCTGGAAACCCCATCTCCGGGCTCGCCGGGACCGTCGCCCAGGATGCGCTACGCAACGGCTTTGGCTGGGTCATGCTCTATGGCGGGATCGGCGTCTGGATCATGGCCGCCATCAGTTTCGCAAGCTTCAACGGCCGGCCGGTGCGGCGGACGGAGGTTCAGTGCTCTGATTGAACACTATTCTGATTGAACAGGCGCCCTGGCGATCAACCCGCCGGCTGCAGCGGATCGCTGCCGATCTTGGACAGCAGGATCACCGCCTGCGTGCGGCTGTCGACGCCGAGCTTCTGCAGAATGGCGGAGACATGCGCCTTGATGGTAGCCTCCGATACACCGAGTTCATAGGCGATCTGCTTGTTGAGCAGGCCCTCGGCCAGCATGCCCAGCACCCGTGTCTGCTGCGGCGTCAGAGCCTGCAGCCGCTTGATGAGGTCCGATATTTCGGGATCGCGCTCGATGCCGAGATCGACGCCGGCTGGTGCTGCGATGTCGCCGGCAAGCACCGATTGCACCGCGCTGCGGATCTCCTCCATGCTGGCCGACTTGGAGATAAAGCCGGAAGCGCCGAGATCGAGCGCCCGCCTGATGGTCGCCGGATCGTCATGCGCCGACACCACGACCAGCGGCACCGCCGGATGGATGCCACGCAGCGAGACCAGGCCGGACAGGCCGCTGGCGCCCGGCATCGACAGGTCGAGCAGCACCAGATCGACGTCCTCGTTGGCCACGACCAGCGCCTTGGCGCTCTCGAAATCGCCGGCTTCATGGATGGCGGCGACGTTGCCGATGCCGGCGAGCGCTTCGCGCAGCGCACCGC
>NZ_RZOM01000892.1:0-2588 GCF_003999175.1 Mesorhizobium sp. M7A.F.Ca.ET.027.03.2.1
GCGCCATCGTCGTCGGCCCGCCATCGGCCTTCGCCGACCGCTGGGCGCGGCGTTTTCCCGATCCGATCTCGTGCTTCGCGTCGGGCTGGATGCGCATTCGCCAGCGCGCCAAGCAAGGCGGCGTCGAGCTGCCGCTGATCATCTCCGATCATGCCGACTGGGATGAGTTGACCGCCACGATCAAGGAGACCGGAGCCGAGGAGATCTGGGTGACCCATGGCCGCGAGGAAGCGCTGGTGCGCTGGTGCGAACTCGAAGGCATCGCCGCCCGGCCGCTGCATCTGGTCGGCTACGAAGACGAGGGCGATTGAAGCCATGAACCGCTTCGCCGAGCTTCTCGACCGCCTGGTGCTGACGCCGTCGCGCAACGGCAAGCTGACCTTGCTGACCGACTATTTCCGCGCCGTGGAGGATCCCGATCGCGGGCTGGCGCTGGCTGCCATCACCGGCGATCTCCACATCGCCGCGGTCAAACCGGCGATGCTGCGCATGCTGGTCACCGAACGCATGGATCCGGTGCTGTTCGGCTATTCCTACGACTATGTCGGCGATCTCGCCGAAACGGTGTCGCTGGTCTGGCCGCAAACGCCCGGAAACATCGCGAACCGCGAGCCGACGCTGGGCGAAGTCGTGGCCAAACTGCAGGCGGCAAGCCGCTCCGACGGGCCCAAGGTGCTGGCCGGGCTGCTCGACAGCGCGGGCATCTCGGCGCGCTTTGCCATCATCAAGCTGGTCACCGGCGGCTTGCGCATCGGCATGTCGGCGCGGCTGGCCAAACAGGCGCTGGCCGATTTCGGCAAGGTCGACGTGGCCGAGATCGAGGAGCTCTGGCACGGGCTGTCACCGCCTTACACAGCGCTGTTCGCGTGGCTGGAGGGCAAGGCCGAGAAGCCCAGGAACACGGCGTTGGCATTGTTTCGCCCGGTGATGCTGTCGAACCCGGTCGGTGACGGCGATCTCGAAAAGCTCGATCCGGCGGATTATGCCGCCGAATGGAAATGGGACGGCATCCGTGTCCAGGCGGTGGCCGAGGGCGGCATCCGCCGGCTCTATTCGCGCACCGGTGACGATGTTTCCGGCGCCTTTCCGGACCTCGCCGATGCCATGCATTTTTCCGCAACGCTGGACGGCGAACTGCTTGTCGGCGATCCCCGAGAGGCGACGGGAACCTTCTCGGATCTGCAGCAACGGCTGAATCGCAAGACGGTGACACCGAAGATGCAGCAGCAATACCCGGCCTTCATGCGCTGCTACGATCTGCTCCAGGTCGGCGGCGAGGATCTGCGCGCGCTGCCGTTTCGCGAGCGGCGCGGCCGGCTGGAAGCGTTTGTCGGAACGCTCGACCCGAGCCGTTTCGATCTTTCGCCATTCGTCGACTTCACGGATTGGCAAACGCTTGAGGAACTACGCCGGGTGCCGCCGCATCCGATCATCGAAGGCGTCATGCTGAAGCGCTGGGACTCAGCCTATGTCGCCGGCCGGCCGAAAGGTCCATGGTTCAAATGGAAACGCGATCCGCACACGGTGGACGCGGTGCTGATGTATGCCCAGCGCGGCCACGGCAAACGCTCGAGCTTCTATTCCGACTATACGTTCGGCGTCTGGACAGGTGCCGAAGGCGAAGAGGAACTGGTGCCGGTCGGCAAGGCCTATTTCGGCTTCACCGATGAGGAGCTGAAGCAGATCGACAAATATGTCCGCGACAACACGATCGAGCGTTTCGGGCCGGTGCGCTCGGTGCGGGCCGACCGCGACAACGGCCTTGTGCTGGAAGTCGCCTTCGAAGGGTTGAACCGCTCGACCCGGCACAAATCCGGCGTCGCCATGCGCTTTCCCCGCATTTCGCGGCTGCGCTGGGACAAGCCGGCCAACGAGGCCGACCGCATCGAGACGCTGCAAGCGCTGCTCGACCGCTAGACCGTCAGCGCTCTTACGGCTCGATCGAAACGCGGATTTCGTAGATGTCCGCGGCCTTGCCCTGCTTGTCGAAGTCGGAATTGATGGCAATGGTGCCGGCCGAGCCCGGACGCTTGTCCGGAAACTGCACATCGAACAGATATTCGTTCTGCTGCTGGCCGACCGCATAGCGCTTGCGGCCGCAGTCGCCGAGTTCGCCGAAATTGCAGTCGACCGAAATCTGCGTCTCCTTGCCTTCTTCGGAGCGGGCAATGATGTCGAACACGGCATGTTTGCCGGCCAGTTTCTCCAGCACGCCTTGTCCGACGTCGAAGCTGATCGCCGAACCGGACGCGCCGGAACGGATGCGCAGGAACGAACCGGTATCGTCCTTCATCACCTCGGCCCTGGCGTCAGACGGCGCGCTGACATGGGATGCATCGGCCGGCGAAAACACATTGATCCAGTCGCGCGCCTGGTCCGCGGCGCCGGGTTTTGCCGGACCGCCGTCGGCCGGTGTGAAATCGTCGTCCTCGACGGTCGGCGGCGCTTGCGGCGGGGCGGTGTCGAGTTGCGCGGATGTCTTGAACACGCCGGTCTGCACGGCGAAGAACAGGCCGATGCCAACCGCGGCGAGCAGTGTCACGGTCAGGAAGATGGCGGTCAGCGGCAGGCGACGCCCCCTTATGCGC
>NZ_RZOM01000893.1:0-2585 GCF_003999175.1 Mesorhizobium sp. M7A.F.Ca.ET.027.03.2.1
CCCCCCGACCTCCCAAGACATAGGCAGATGCATGTTCTTCGCTTCCGACAATTGGGCAGGCGCCCATCCCAATATTGCCGCCGGCCTGTCGGCCAATGCCGGCGGCTTTTCCACCGCCTATGGCGACGGTGCGCTCGACCGGGCAGTCTACCAGCGCTTCAGTGAGATTTTCGAACGCGAGGTCGCGGTGTTCTTCGTCGCCACCGGCACGGCCGCCAACTCGCTGGCGCTCACCGCTTACAACAAGCCGGGCGGCATTTCCTTTGCCCATCGCGAATCGCATGTCATCGAGGACGAATGCGGCGCGCCGGTATATTTTTCCGGCGGCTCTCGCCTGCATGAGATCGATGGCGCGCTGGGCAAGATCGATCCGCACAATCTGGAAAGGACCATCGGCCGTTTCGCACCGGAAATTGTCCATTGGGGACGGCCGATGGCCGTTTCGATCACCCAGTCGACCGAGGTCGGCACCATCTACGGCCTGGATGAGATCGAGACGATCTCGGCGATCGCCAAACAATATTCGGTGCCCCTGCACATGGATGGCGCCCGCTTTGCCAATGCGCTGGTCGCACTCGACACGACACCGGCCGAAATGACCTGGAAACGCGGCGTCGACATCCTCTCCTTCGGCGGCACCAAGAACGGCTGCTGGTGCGCCGAAGCGATCGTGCTGTTCGATCTTGATCGTGCCAGGGAATTGGCGTTCCTGCGCAAGCGCGCCGCCCAGCTGTTTTCGAAATCGCGCTTCGTCGCGGCGCAGTTCGAAGCCTATTTCAAGGACGGATTGTGGCTGGACACCGCCCGCCACGCCAACGCCATGGCCGCACGCCTTGCCGCCGCGATCGAGGATTCGGCAACGGCCAAGCTGGCATGGCTGCCGCAGGCGAACGAGGTTTTCGCGGTGATCAAGAAAGCCGAGGCCGAGAGGCTGCAAGCCGCGGGTGCCGCCTTCTACGACTGGCACAAGCCGCATGGCTTTGACGGCCACATCGGCGAGGACGAGTTGCTCTACCGCTTCGTCACCAGCTTTGCGACGACAGCCGATGAAGTCGACCGTTTTGGCCAGCTGATCGCCTGATAACGCATTTCCCCGACAACAAAAAAGCGGCGCCTTTCGGCGCCGCTTCCGTCTCGGGAGGAGACTTGTATTTTAGGCAGCGGTCTTGGCCTCGATCTGCTTGGCCTTGGCCGAAGACGCCGTAATGGCGATCTTGCGCGGCTTCAGCTCCTCGGGGATGTTGCGCTTGAGGTCGACGAAGAGCAGGCCGTTCTTCAGCGAGGCGCCAACGACCTCGACGTGGTCGGCAAGCTGGAAGCGACGTTCGAAAGCCCTCGAGGCAATGCCGCGATAGAGCAGCTCGGAGCCTTCGCCGGTGCCCTCGTCCTTGCGCTCACCCTTGACGGTCAGCACGTTGCGATGGGCTTCGACCGAGATTTCCTCGTCCGAGAAGCCGGCAACCGCCATCGAGATCCGGTAGGAATCCTCACCGGTGCGCTCGATGTTGTAGGGCGGATAGGTCTGCGCGCCATCCGGCTGCGCGAGCGAATCGAGCATCGTGAACAGACGATCGAAGCCGACGGTCGAGCGATAAAGCGGGGAAAAATCAACGTGACGCATGAGGTGTTCTCCTGTTGAGCAACATGGTTTGCGTATGGCCGGTGCGAAACCCTTGAGCGGCATTTCGGGTGGACCAGCGGCCCCGACATTGGCGACCGCACGAGACATTTGGGGAGCGCTGGAAAGCATTTCAAGATTTCACCTGGCGGCAAAGCCACGGCGGCCGGACCCTTGATGAACGGCAGATGAACCGGCACTTCGGCGTGCGTTCAGGCAGCCGGCGCTAAAGTCCATTCCAGGATCAAGGACTGGCGGCGCCGATCGCACAACAGGCACCGCAACGAGGCCGACCGGGTGTAACGTCCCTTCCTCCCGGATCGACAGAGGCCGGAAGCACGCTTTCAAGCGGCTTCCGGCCTTCCCTGATGCAGCCTTCCCTTCACCGGGAATTCCTTGGCTTTTGGCGCATGGGCGTCTATCACCTTAGCGGAGCCGGCCAGCGCAGGCGGGCATGCGAGACGCCGAGCACGAAGCGCCGAATGACGGATCTTTTCACCGAAAACTCCCTTTTTCACGAAATCGAGGGCAATCCGCGGCCGGAAAATGCCACCGGCGGCTTCTTCACCACGCGTGACCGCAAGAATATCCGCTACGGCCTGTTCGGCGCGGTCGCTCGCCCGATGAAGGGCACCGTGGTCCTGCTCACCGGCCGCAACGAGTGCATCGAGAAATATTTCGAAACCATCCGCAACCTTGCCGATCGCGGCTTTGGCGTCGCCACGCTCGATTGGCGCGGCCAGGGCGATTCCGACCGGCTGATCCGCGATCACCAGCGCGGCTACGTCAGCAGCTTCCGCGAGTACACCGCCGACCTCGAACAGTTCTTCGAGGAGATCGTGCTGCCCGATTGCCGCGGACCGTACTACATCCTCGCCCATTCGGCAGGTGCCTTGATCACCCTGCTTGCCGCCCCATCGATGGTGAACCGCATCCGGCGCATGGTGCTGATCGCGCCCTTCCTGAC
>NZ_RZOM01000894.1:0-2582 GCF_003999175.1 Mesorhizobium sp. M7A.F.Ca.ET.027.03.2.1
TTGTTGTGTTGGGGTACACGCGCGAGCGGCAGCGTGGCGCCGGGAATATGAAATAATAATTCCAATCCATAGTCAATATGGAATGAGCGTTCCTTTCATGAAAAGTACCTTTTCGGCGGTGGATCAGCCCTTGCGCTTGCGGCCCGTGTCGCGTCGCTTCTCGCCGACGCCGACGGTCAGCGCCATGGCCAGCGCCATCGTCGCCGACAGCGAGCGGAAGCCGGCGAAATCGGCCTCGGCAACCTCGAACCAGACCTTGGCGAACTGGGCGAGCGGCGAAAACGAGCTGTCGGTGATGGCGACGATCGGCACGCCCTGTTCCGAAATACTGTGCGCCTCCTCAATCGTGGCCGGCGCGTAGGGCGAGAAGGAGATGGCGATGACGGCATCCGCCGGCGTGGCGAAGCCGATCATCTCGGCATTCAGCCCGGCCGCCGATTCGATCAGCTGGTTGCGGATCTTCAGCTTGCCCAGCGCATAGGCGATGTAGGACGCCACCGGATACGAGCGGCGCTTGGCCAGAACGTAGATGGTTTCCGCCTTCGCCAGCAGGGAAATGGCCTCTTCCAGATGCGCGTCGTCCAGCGTGCGCGAAATGTCGTTGAGCGAGGTCGAGGCGGCGGCGACGAAGCCGTCGAAGATCGCCCGGTGGCCGGCACCCCCCTCTGCCTTGGCGCGCAACGCCTGCAGCCTTTCGTCATAAGATGAGTTGCGCTCGCGCAGCCGTTCGCGAAACACCTGCTGCAGGCTGGTGAAACCATCGAAGCCAAGCTGCTGGGCAAATCGGATCAGGGTCGAAGGCTGCACGCCGGCCGAAGCGGCGATGCTGGCGGCGGTGCCGAAGGCGATGTCGTCGGGATTGTCGAGCGCATGGGCAGCGATCTGGGCGATGCGCTTCGGCAGGCTTTCGCGCCGCTCCAGGATGGTGGTGCGCAGCGTCTCGAAATCGCGAGGTACC
Organism: Mesorhizobium sp. M7A.F.Ca.ET.027.03.2.1; assembly: GCF_003999175.1. Classification (NCBI taxonomy): domain Bacteria; kingdom Pseudomonadati; phylum Pseudomonadota; class Alphaproteobacteria; order Hyphomicrobiales; family Phyllobacteriaceae; genus Mesorhizobium; species Mesorhizobium sp. M7A.F.Ca.ET.027.03.2.1. The sequence goes on from NZ_RZOM01000894.1 coordinate 959, forward strand.
CGTTCGTCCATCGTCGCTCTGTCCAGGCTCATGCGTGAAGCGTCCTCTGTGCATCATCATAGCGAGCCTGCGCAAGAACACCATAAAAAATGAGGCAGACATTCCATTCCAGGGAAAAATGGACTAATTCATCCACGCAGCGCTTCAAGCAGTGGAGAAACGGAAAATGGTCGGCGTCGGTCTCATCGGTACGGGTTTCATGGGCAAGTGTCACGCCATCGCATGGAGTGCCGTCAGCGCCGTCTTTCCCGACGTTGCCAAGCCACGGCTGGTCCATCTCGGCGAGGTCAATGAAGAGCTCGCCCGGCGCAAGGCGGGCGAGTTCGGGTTCGCCAAGGCGTCGGGCGACTGGCGGGCCGTCGTCAACGATCCCGAAGTCGATATCGTCTCGCTGACCACGCCCAACCAGTTCCATCCGGAAATGGCCATAGCCATCCTCGAAGCCGGCAAGCATCTGTGGTGCGAAAAGCCGATGGCGCCGAGCTTTGCCGAGGCCGAGGCGATGGCGGCGGCGGCGAGAAAGTCCGGCAAGGTCGCGGCGCTTGGCTACAACTACATCCAGAGCCCGGCCATCCGCCACATCGGCGCGTTGCTCGACGAGAAGATCATCGGCGAGGTCAACCATCTGCGCATCGAGATGGACGAGGACTTCATGGCCGATCCCGAAGCGCTGTTCTTCTGGAAGCACGAAGCAGCTTCAGGCTATGGCGCGCTCGACGATTTCGCCGTGCATCCGCTGTCGCTGGTCTCAGCCCTGTTCGGCCGCGTCGCCAGTGTCATCTGCGACATGGCCAAACCCTATGCCGACCGCAAGCTGGCCAGCGGCGGCCGTCGCGCGGTCGAAACCTACGACATCGCCAGCGTGCTGATGCATCTGGAAAATGGCATTGCCGGCACGCTGCTGGTCAACCGCTCGGCCTGGGGCCGCAAGGGCCGCATCGCCGTCCAGATCTTCGGCTCTAAAGGGTCGATCCTGTTCGACCAGGAGCGATCGAACGAATTCCAGCTCTATCTCACATCAGACCGTCCGACCGAACAGGGCTACCGCACCATCCTGGTGGCGCCGCACCACAAGCCCTATGACCTCTTCGTGCCGGCTCCCGGCCATGGCCTCGGCTTCAACGACCTCAAGATCATCGAATGCCACGAATTGCTGACGCGGCTTGCCGGCAAGCCGGCGCGGCTCATCGAGTTTGCCGAAGGGCTGGAGATCGAGCGCACCGTCCACGCAATGGCGCGCTCGTTTGAGGAAAAGCGCTGGGTCGATGTGAGGTAAGGCGGCGGCTCACCTTCTCCCACACACAACAAGGGGAGAAGGGAAATCGCGTCAGCCCCCAACCGCCGCATTGATCTCCCAGCCGTTGACCCAGACCTGCCGCAACCGGTCGCCTTCGCCCTTGAAGCGCAACCCCGTCGCCTGGCAGTCCTCGATCCGGTCGCTGCGAAAGTTGCGGATCGCCTGGCGCAGCTCGCACCAGGCGACGATGTTGGCGGTTTCGGCGTAGTAGATGAGCGCGATCGGGCGGATGAGGCGCTCGGAGGCGCGGCCCATTTCGTCGCGATAGGAGAGGTCGAGTTTCTCCTCGTCGCGGATGGCGCGTCGCACCAGCGCCAGGTCGATCGC
>NZ_RZOM01000895.1:0-2581 GCF_003999175.1 Mesorhizobium sp. M7A.F.Ca.ET.027.03.2.1
ACGTAGCGCCCGTTGACATAAGCAATGCGCGGCATGGGCAACCCCTGAAGAAATTATCGGGCTTTTCTTATGCGATTCCGCCGTTGCCGTAACCGGCAAATGCTTGGCCCAGCGCGGCGGCTGGATATGTCGCGCTCACACGCCCAGCGACTTCAGCTTGCGATGCAGAGCGGAGCGTTCCATGCCGATGAACTCGGCGGTCTTCGAGATGTTGCCGCCGAATCGATTGATCTGGGCGATCAGATAGTCCTTCTCGAACTGTTCGCGCGCTTCGCGCAGCGGCAGCGCCATGATGTGCTGGTCGGATTGATTCGGCGTGCGCGGCATGACATCGCCGATCTCGGCCGGCAACAGATCGGCGGTGATCGGCGCATCGACGTCGTCGCCGCGCGCAAGGATCATCAGGCGCTCGACATTGTTGCGCAGCTGGCGAACGTTGCCCGGCCAGTTGTGCGCCTGCAGCACGGCCAGCGCGTCGTCGCCGATGCGGCGCGGCTTGATGCCGGCCTGGCGGGCGATCTGCTTCATGAAATTGTCGACGAGGTAGGGAATATCCTCGCGCCGCTCGGCCAATCCCGGCACGATGACCGGAACCACCGCGAGGCGATGGTAAAGATCCTCGCGGAAACGCCCGTCGGCAATCATCGCCTCGAGGTTCTGCGAGGTCGAGGAGATGATGCGGACATCGACCTTGACCCGCTTGGTTCCCCCTACCCGCTCGAACTGCTGCTCGACCAGCACGCGCAGGATCTTGTTTTGCGTCTCGCGCGGCATGTCGGCCACCTCGTCGATGTAGAGGATACCGCGATGGGCCTCCTCCAGCGCGCCGACCTTGCGCTCGACGCCATTCGATTCGGTGCCGAACAGCTCGATCTCCATGCGCTCGGGCGTGATGTTGGCGGCGCTCAGCGTCACGAAAGGTGCGCTCTTGCGCGCCGACAGCGTGTGGATGGCGCGCGCGGCCAGTTCCTTGCCCGAGCCAGACGGTCCGATGATCATCACGCGGCTGTTGGTCGGCGCGACGCGTTCGATGGTCTGGCGCAACTGGCTCATCGCCGACGACATGCCGATCAGATCGAAGGTTTCGCCGCTGCGCAGCTTGAGGTCGGAAACCTCGCGCCGCAATTTCGAGGTCTCCAGCGCACGCTCGGCAATAAGGATCAGCCTGTCGGCCTTGAACGGCTTTTCGATGAAGTCATAGGCGCCGCGCCGGATGGCGGAGACCGCCGTTTCGATGTTGCCGTGGCCGGAAATCATCACCACCGGCAAGGTCGGATGCATGGTCTTGATCTCGTCGAGCAGCGCCAGCCCGTCCAGGCGCGAGCCCTGCAGCCAGATATCGAGGAAAATCAGCCGCGGCGCGCGATCAGCTATAGCAGCGAGCGCACTGTCGGCATCGAATGCCGTGCGGGTTTCGTGACCTTCGTCGCTCAGTATGCCCGCGACGAGTTCACGGATGTCTTCCTCGTCATCGACGATGAGAATATCAGACGCCATTACCGACCTTTTCAGTTTCTCTTTCGTTTTCCGCCCTGCTTTCGCCGCGCGGAGCCGTTGCGGCCGCAGGCGGCAGGATGATGCTGATCATCGCGCCGCGCCCATCGTGGAAGTCCGCTGGAGCATCGTGTAGTTCCAGCCTGCCGCCATGGTCCTCCACGATCTTCTTGACGATAGCGAGGCCAAGTCCGGTGCCCTTCTCGCGTGTGGTCATGTAGGGCTCGAGCAGCCGTTGGCGATTCTCGCGCGGCAGGCCTTTGCCATTGTCGATGACGTCGATTCGAATCGCACCATTCTGGCGCCCGGCTTGAATCCGGATTATGCCGTGCGAACCGTCCTTCTGTTCCAATCCGTCGATCGCCTCGGCGGCGTTCTTGATCACATTGCCGAAAGCCTGCGCCATCAGGCGGCTGTCGAAAGTGCCCTTGAGCGGCTCCGTGCCGAATATCCGCTCGAAAGTGATGTCGGCGCGGCTGACTTCGACCAGGAACGAGGCCTCACGCAGCGATTCGCGCAGATCTATCGCCTTCATCTCAGGCTTTGGCATGCGCGCGAACGCCGAGAATTCGTCCACCATACGGCCGATATCCTCAACCTGACGGATGATGGTGTCGGTGCATTGGTCGAAAACCTCGCGGTCCTCGGTAATCACCTTGCCGTAACGGCGCTTGATGCGTTCGGCCGAGAGCTGGATCGGCGTCAGCGGGTTCTTGATCTCGTGGGCGATACGCCGCGCCACATCCGCCCAGGCCGACGAGCGCTGCGCCTGAACCAGGTCGGTGATGTCGTCGACCGTCACGACATAGGATTTTTCCTCCGAGCCGTCGTCGCCGGCCTCGATGGTGATCTGCACGTTGAAGGTCCGCTCGGCACCGGCGCGGTAAAAGGTCACCTGCTCGCGATAGACGGGTTTGCCGGACTTGCGACCGATCTCGAAGACGCGGCCGACATGCGGCAGCACGGCGGAAAGATTCTGCCCAAGGGCTGCGCTGGCCGAAATCGCCAGCATCGCCTCGGCCGAGCGGTTGACGATGGTGACGATGCCGTAGGGATCGTCACCATCGTCAACCGCTCGGCCGAGGCG
>NZ_RZOM01000896.1:0-2581 GCF_003999175.1 Mesorhizobium sp. M7A.F.Ca.ET.027.03.2.1
GTACAAAGGGCGGCGTACATCGCAACCGGTGTCGAATTTCAATGATTTCGCCAAAGCTCTGGCGGCCGCGCGTTTTCCCGTGTTCCTGTTTTCAGGCCACGCCGCCGAAGGCCTGGCATTGGAGATGCTGCAAGGACTGATCGCCGATCTCAATCGCAACTCGCGCGCATCCGGCCTTCATCTGCCGGCGAACGAAAACGGCTGGGGTAGCACGCTCGCCTCGGCCTGGATGACAGGTTTTCCGCTGCGCACCGGCTTTGCGCGCGGCTTCCCGGAATTCGATCCCTGGCGCTGCGATGTGGCGCGCATGATCGCTGCCGGCGAAGCCGACCTGCACCTGCGGATCTCCGCCGCAACGGCCCAACCGAAGGAAAAAAAGCGCCGCATGGCACTGATTGCGTTGACGAAAACGCAAGAGCCGGTTGCCGGTGCCGCAGTCACCATCGCCATCGGCGAGGCTGGGCTTGATCACGATGCGGTTGTCTATTCCAGCCGCACGGGCTCGCTCAGGTCGACCGAGGCGCAAGCGGCCTCGCAATTGCCCTCCGCCGCGACGATCATCCGCCTGATCGCTACCCACGCTTTCGCCGAGCCACTGCCATGCTGACGAAAATCGCCGGCGGCGACATCATCGATCCCGTCAACGGCCGTCTCGGCAAAGGCGACCTCTGGATCAAGGACGACAAGATCGTCCCGGCGCCGGCGGGAGGGGCGGCCGACCGGACCATAGAAGCCAGCGGCTGCATCGTGATGGCTGGCGCCATCGACATCCACTCCCACATCGGTGGCGGCAATGTGAACACCGCGCGGCTGCTCTTGCCCGAACAGCATGCCGCCCATCAGCTGAGGCCAGCAACGACGCCGCTCTCCAATGCCGGCTGGTCGACGTTCCAGACGGGCTGCCTCTACGCAAAGATGGGCTTTACGACGGTGGTCGAGCCGGCGATGTCGCCGGGAGCGGCGCTTCACACGCATCTCGAACTGGCTGACATCCCGATCATCGACAAAGCAACCCTTGCCATTCTCGGCAATGACGATTTCCTTCTGTCGATGATCCGCGATGACGCCCCCTCCACGATGATCGAGGACTATGTCGCCTGGACGGTCGCTTCGACGCGAGCGCTTGGGGTCAAGGTGATCAACGCCGGTGCGGCGGCCGCCTTCAAGGAGAACGTCCGCACCTTCTCGCTGGACGATGTCGTGCCTTCCTATGGCGTCAGTTCGCGCAAGATCGTCAAGACGCTGCAGGCCGCCGTCGACAGTCTTGGCCTGCCGCATCCCCTGCATGTCCATTGCAACAATCTGGGCAGCCCCGGATCGGCGAATACGGCGGCTGCGACGATCGCAGCGGCGGATGGGCTGCCGCTGCATCTCGCCCACCTCCAGTTCTATGGCTATGGCACGGAAGGAAAACGTGGGTTTTCCTCTGCCGCCGCACGGCTTGCCGAACTGGTCAACGCGACGCCGGAAGTCACCATCGATATCGGCCAGGTCATGTTCGGCCAGACGGTCACGGTCTCCTCCGACGTCATGCGGCAGTTTTCGGCGCGTGGCAGCGCGCACCCGAAAAAGACCGTCATTCATGATGGTGACGGCAATGGCGGCGGCATCGTGCCCTACAGCTATGGCAAGGACTTCTACGGCACGATGCAGTGGGCGATCGGGCTCGAGCTTTTTCTCCTGATCGACGATCCCTGGCGTGTGTTCTTCACCACCGATCATCCCAACGGTGCACCTTTTACGGCTTATCCGGCGCTGTTCGAACTGCTGATGAGCCGGGAAGCGCGCGCCGAAATGACCGCTGGACTTTCACGATCCGCCCTGGCGCTCTCTACCCTGGCCGCAATCGACCGCGAATACACGTTCGAGGAAATCGCCATCATGACGCGCGCGGCGCCGGCCAAGCTGCTCGGCTTGACGGATCGAGGCCATCTCGGCGCCGGTGCAATAGCCGACATCGCTGTCTATCGCAGGGACCGCAGTATCGCGAAAATGCTCGGACAGGCGGCGTATGTTTTCAAGGATGGCGATCTCGTCGTGCAAGACGGGGAAATCATCCATTACCGCTGGGGCAAGGCATTGAGGCTCAAGCCGCCTGTCGACAAGGCAATGGTGCGACGGCTCGAGGACTATCACCAGCAGCGCTACGGCCTGTCGCTGGACTGGTTCAATTTTCCGGATTCCGCGATTGCGCGCGAACAGCCATTCGGCGAGGTGCCATGCCGAACATGAGCGTCAATGGGATGACGATCGACGATACCTTCGCGGAAGCCTTCGGCATGCGCGCAACCGCCATCGTCATCACCGCGCCGAGCCGGAAATGGGCTCGCCAGGCGGCGATCACGATGTCCGGCTTCGCCACCTCGGTGATCGGTTGCGGCTGCGAAGCGGCAATCGATCTCGACCTGCCGCCCTCGGCCACACCGGATGGCCGGCCGGGCTGCCGCGTCATGATCTTCGCGATGGGAACGGACGAATTGCAGAAGCAACTGCTCAATCGTGTCGGCCAGTGCGTTTTGACCTCGCCGGGTTCCGCCTGCTTTGCCGGGCTGCAAGGCAGCGCCGAGCTCAAGCTCGGTTC
>NZ_RZOM01000897.1:0-2576 GCF_003999175.1 Mesorhizobium sp. M7A.F.Ca.ET.027.03.2.1
ACCGACGACCGTGCGGAGCGTTTCGCCGGCCATTTTCCGGCCGCCGCCGTCCACCCGATCCAGTCGGCGACGATGGGCTCGAAAAACCCTTTTGCCCTGCTTGGTGCCTTCTGGAAAATCTGGCGCGGCGTGCGCCAGGCTTCCGCCGTCATCGGCAGGATCAAGCCGGATGCCGTCGTCGGCTTCGGCGGCTATCCAACCTTGCCGCCGCTCTACGCGGCGACACGGCGCAAGGTGCCGACGCTGATCCATGAGCAGAACGCGGTGATGGGGCGCGCCAACCGGGCGCTGGCCGGCCGTGTCGATGCCATCGCCGGCGGCTTCCTGCCGCAGGACACCAGTGCTGCCGGTGTGAAGACGGTGACGACAGGCAATCCGGTCAGGCCGGCCGTGCTGGAAGCGGCCAGGATGAATTATGCGGCATCGACCGGGGAACAGCCGTTCCGCCTGCTGGTGTTCGGCGGCAGCCAGGGCGCCCAGTTCTTTTCCGATGCCGTGCCGGGAGCCATCGCGCTGCTTTCCGACGCACAGCGCAAGCGGCTGGTGATCACCCAACAAGCGCGCGCGGATGACGTGGCGCGGGTCAAGGCGGCCTATGCCGCGCTTGGCGTCGCCGTCGAGGTCTCGCCCTTCTTCACCGACATGGCGCAGCGCATGGCGGCTGCGCACCTGGTGATCTCGCGCTCCGGCGCCTCGACCGTCTCGGAGATCGCCGTCATCGGCCGGCCGGCGCTGCTGGTGCCTTACCCCTATGCGCTCGACCACGATCAGGCGGCGAACGCGGCGGCCCTTGCCGCTGCCGGCGGCGGCGAAGTGCATCCGCAATCCTCGCTCTCGTCCGAACGCATCGCAGCGCTCATCGGCGAGCTGATGGAAGACCCCGATCGGCTGACGGTGATGGCGGCGGGTGCGAAATCGGCCGGGAGGCCGGACGCGGCACGGTTGCTCGCTGATCTTACAGAGGCTATTGCGTCCAAAAAAACCGTTTCGGATTTCAGGAAGGGGACGCAAGCATGAAGATGCCGCAGACCATCGGCCTTGTGCATTTCATCGGCATTGGCGGCATCGGCATGAGCGGCATTGCCGAAGTGCTGCACAATCTCGGCTACAAGGTGCAAGGGTCCGACCAGGCCGAAAGCGCCAATGTGCAGCGGCTGCGCGACAAGGGCATCGAATGCTTCGTCGGCCATAGGGCCGAAAATCTCGGTGACGCCGAGGTGGTGGTCGTCTCGACGGCGATCAAGAAATCCAATCCGGAGCTGAAGGCCGCGCGCGAAAAGCTGCTGCCGATCGTGCGCCGGGCCGAAATGCTGGCCGAGCTGATGCGCTTTCGCCAGGCGGTGGCGATCGGCGGCACGCATGGCAAGACAACGACGACCTCGATGGTGGCGACCTTGCTCGATGCCGGCGGGCTCGATCCGACCGTCATCAATGGCGGCATCATCAATGCCTATGGCACCAATGCCCGCATGGGCGACGGCGAATGGATGGTGGTCGAGGCCGACGAAAGCGACGGCACTTTCCTGAAACTGCCGGCCGAGATCGCGGTCGTCACCAACATCGATCCCGAGCATCTCGATCACTATGGCAGCTTCGACAAGGTGCGCGAGGCGTTCCGCCAGTTCGTCGAGAACGTGCCGTTCTATGGTTTTGGCGTGATGTGCACCGATCACCCCGAGGTGCAGGCACTGGTCAGCCGCATCGAGGACCGCCGGGTCATCACCTATGGCGAGAATGCGCAGGCCGACGTGCGCTTTACCAATCACCGCATGGCAGGTGCCATTTCGGAATTCGACGTGGTGATCCGCGACCGCAAGACAGGCGGCCAGACTGTCATAGCAGGCCTGCGCCTGCCGATGCCCGGCCGCCACAACGTCTCCAACGCGACGGCAGCGATCGCGGTCGCGCATGAGCTCGGCCTGTCGGCCGAGGCGATCAAGAAGGGCCTGTCGTCCTTCGCCGGCGTCAAGCGCCGCTTCACCCATACCGGTTCGTGGGACGGCGTCGAAATATTCGACGATTACGGCCACCATCCGGTCGAGATCTCGGCGGTGCTGAAGGCGGCGCGCAGCGCCACCCAAGGTCGCGTCATCGCCGTTGCCCAGCCGCACCGCTTCACCCGGCTGCATGATCTGTTCAACGAGTTTTCCACCTGCTTCAACGACGCCGACACGGTGATGGTGGCGCCGGTGTACGCGGCCGGCGAAGAGCCGATCGACGGCGTCAGCTCGGACGCGCTGGTGTCGCGCATCCGCGCCGGCGGCCATCGCGACGCACGCTACATCGAGGGGCCGGCGGCGATCGCGCCCGTCATCCGTGATCTGGCAAAGCCGGGTGACTTCGTCGTCTTCCTGGGCGCCGGCAACATCACCCAATGGGCCTATGCATTGCCCAAGGAGCTTGGCGGGACCGTCTCATGATGCACGGCCAGGCCCTGATCGACAGACTGGGCGACCGGCTTGCCGGCCTGCGCGGCCGCCTGACGCCGAACGCCGAGATGGACAAGATCACCTGGTTCCGTGCAGGGGGTCTGGCTGAGGTGCTGTTCCAGCCGGCCGACGAGGAAGATCTTGCAG
>NZ_RZOM01000898.1:0-2573 GCF_003999175.1 Mesorhizobium sp. M7A.F.Ca.ET.027.03.2.1
ACCGAGCATGCCGAGAACAGTTTTCCGCGCCTGCCGGTACGGGCTGATGAAAACGTCTTCATCAGCGTCATGGGTTTTGCCAGCACCGAGGCGCATGCCCGCCACCAGGCCGCCCTCGCCGCCTCGTCGGCATGGCAGGATTTTTGGCAGGCCGCGCAGCTCGGCCTGACCAAATCAACGGAGACCTTGCGGCTGTCGCCCACTTCGCAATCATTGGTCGGGCGTTAGACTTCAAACGCCTTGAGAATGGCCATCGCGACGAGGCCTGGATCTTCCCAATGCGGGTTGTGGCCACAGCTCTCGGCGCGAACGAAGACGGCTCCGGCAAGGGCGGATTGCAACGCCTGCTGGTGCGCCTCGCCGAACAGCGGGTCGCAGGCGCCGGCGATGATCAGCGTCCGGGCTTGCACGGCTCGTGCAGCATCGGTCAGGTCGGCGCGGCGGATTTCCTCGAGAATCGCGCGCCAGCGCGTGGTCGGTATCGCCGAGGCCTCTTGCGCCAAGCCGGCGAGAAAGGCTGCTGGCACGTCGGGACGACAGGCATGCCACCAGGCATAGAACGGATCGGCCGGCGATATCGGATCGCGCAGCGCCTCGACGCCCGCGACCAGCGGATGACCCGGCGCGAAATCGGGCTTCAACGTGCCGGCCAGGACCACCAGGCCGCCGATCAGTTCGCTGTGTCGCCCGGCCAAGGCGATGGCCACCATGGCGCCCAGCGAATGGCCGACGACGACCGGTCGGTCGAGTTGTAAACTCTGAATCAGCCTGGCGGTATCATCGGCAAGATCGGCGATGCCGCAGTTCTTGCCGGCCTGCGAGGCGCCATGGCCGCGCAGATCCGGCATGATCAGACGACGGCCGGCCAGATATGGCGCCAGAAGCGAAAAACTGCGGCTGGTGTCGGTGAAGCCGTGCACCAACAGCAGTGCCGGCTCGGCGCCTGATATCTCGACATAAGCGATGTCGAGATCGCCGACAGTGACGAATTGCTTGCGGCCGGCCCAGGCGCCCTGCTCCGGCAAAGCATCAAGCACCGCCGCTCTCACAGACCGAGCTTTTCCTTGACCGCGGCGAGGCCGGGTTGGCCGTCGAAGGTGGTGACGCCGGCGAGCCAGGCGTCGAGGCGGCTTTTGTTGGCCGTGATTGCCTTCAGCGCGCCGTCCTCCGGCTTCATGCCGTCATTGATCAGATAGCCCATGCCGACATTCTCGAAATCGATGTCGAAGGCGAGATTCCTGAGGAATTGCGCGACGTTCGGGCATTGCTCGAGATAGCCCTTGCGCACCTGCGTCGTCACCGTTGCGGCACCGAAATTCGGGCCGAAGAACTTGTCGCCGCCGGTCAGATATTTGAAGTCGTACATCGTGTTCATCGGATGCGGCGCCCAGCCCTGAAAGACGATGAACTGCTTTTCCTTGATCTCGTAGCCGACCTCCGACAGCATGCCGGCTTCGCTGGACTCGACCACCTGCCAGCCGTCCAGGCCAAAGGCCGGATCGGCGATGGCGTCCATCATCAACTGGTTTGAACCGGGCTCGATACCGTACATTTTCTTGCCGAACTTGTCGGCGAATTTATGCAGATCGGAAATGTCCTTGACGCCGGCGTCCCAGGCGTAGGTCGGGACGGCGAAGGTGTATTTGGCGCCCACGAGATTGACGCGCACATTCTCGACAGAGCCGTCCTGCTTGTAGGGCTCGTAATAGGTGACCATGGCCGGATCCCAGTAGCCCAGGAACAGGTCGAGGTCCCTGTTCTTCATGCCCTCGTAGATGACGTTGATGCCGAGCACCTGGCTTTGGGGCTCGTAGCCGAGCGCCTCCAACAGGATGTTGGCGACCCCCGTGGTGAAGGCAAGGTCGTTCCAGCCGGGTTCGGCCATACGGACCGTCCTGCACTCTTGGCCCTCGGCCGCCTGGGCCGCATGAGAGGCCAACATGAGGGCGGCCAAACAGACGCCGTTTGCAAGGATGCGCAACATTTCGGTTCTCCTCATTCGTGAAATTGACCAATTGGTCTTTTTATTGTCCCATGGGTCAATTCTTGATCTGAGCGGACGAAAATGTCAACGTGGATTCGAAATGCATGGACCAATCCCGTGAAACTCAAGCGTCTCAGTGAGATACGCCGCAAGGAGCTGCGGCAGGCGGCCTTCGTGGTTCTGGAGCGCGAGGGCATTGCCGGCGCGACCCTGGAAAAAGTGGCCGCCCAGGCAGGTGCCTCCAAAGGCATCGTGCTGCACTATTTCCGCAACAAGCAGGAACTGTTCGAGCACGCGATGCGCGAAGCCAATGCCGTCCTGTGCCAGGTGGTGATCGCGCGGCTTCGCCGGGCGCGTACGCCGATGGAGCGCATGGATGCGGTGATCGAGGGTAATTTCGAAGAGCATCTGTTCCAGCCGCCTCTGTGCCATGCCTGGCTGTCGCTCTGCGCCGAGGTGCCGCGCGACGAGAAGATGGCCCGTATCCAGCGGGTGATCCATGCGCGCATGCGCTCGAACCTGTTGTCGGGCCTGCACGGCCTCGCCTCGCCGGCGGATGCCGACGACATCGCGCTTGGCGTCACGGCGC
>NZ_RZOM01000899.1:0-2569 GCF_003999175.1 Mesorhizobium sp. M7A.F.Ca.ET.027.03.2.1
TAGGTGAGGTGCTCGAAGGCAATATAGTCGCCAGGCATGGTGAGCGCCGCGATCGCCGCCATCACCGCCGCATGGGTGCCGAGCGTGGGAACGATGGTGTCGGCATTCGGGCGAAACGAATTGCGCGCCAACCAGCGGGCGCCGGCTTCGTACCATCGGTCGGGGAAGTCCCGCGTGTAGCTCGAGATCTCATGCGGATGGTCCTGCGCCGTGCGCGACAGGACTCCGGCGACAATGTCGCCCTGGCCGATATCAGGTGCTGCGGTGCTGTCGAAACGCAGCTTGCCCTTAGGCGCATCGATATAGCGCGTGCCTTCGCCGCCGACGTCCGGAGCCGGAAAATCCGGCTTCGCGCGCTGGCCGAGCACATAGGTTCCACGCCCGACTTCGCCGCTCACCAGCCCACGCTCGCGCAGCAATTGATAGGCCCGGCCGACCGTGCCGACGGTGGTGCCGATGTCGTAGGCGAGGTCGCGCTGCGGCGGTAGCTTTGCGCCGGCAGCGATCACGCCCCGATCGATGTCCGTTTCGATGGAATCCGCCAGGCGCTGATACAGCGGCCCGGAGCCGGTGGTGAGATCGGGAAGCCAAGTTGTCATGGTGACAATTTTCTATATTGCACCGATAGATGAGTCAATACATACCAGTCGCGTGAAAAAAAGGGTACAATTTAGGACTTCGGCAGATAGAAAATGAATACAATCGCGACAATACGTCATTCGAGCGCTGCATTATCAGGCCAATCCACACGTCCATCGGCTCAGCGCGGTTTTGTCAGCCGTCTTGTGCGCGTGCTGAGGTCGATGGCAAGATGGATCGACAACCTGCTGGATCGCCGCCGCAGCCGGTTGGCGCTGCTGGAGATGACCGACGACCAGCTCAAGGATATCGGCGTCACGCGCTGCGACGCCCACCGCGAGGGCATCAGGCCGTTCTGGGACTGACTGTGACCCCAAAAGCGGGAACCGGGCTTTGGGAGATAATGGTCCTGGGAAATGCGGACAGGACGTCCGTACAGTTCTAACGGACGCTCGATGCCCTGGTGCGTGCAACGGCATGGTCCGCAAGGACGGCGACCACGCACAGCACGAGGAAAAGTCCGGTGATGGCTGCGGCTGAGATGACGACGCTGGTCGCGCCGTTCTTGGCGATGTCCAGGAAAGGGTAGGGCACCTCGCCGGCAAACGGCGCCCGCACCAGCGCATAGACCAGATAAGCGATGGGATAGATCACCCACCAGGAAATGTCGCTCCAGCGCGTCCTGCCGTCAGCGCCCGATATCAACCACCACAGCACGAACAGCACCGGCGTCACATAATGCAGCAGGACGTCGCAGAGCAGGAACAGGCCCTGCGGCTGCCAGAGCCGTGCCAGAACCGTGGCATAGACGATGAACACCAGCGCGATCGAAACCGCCACGCCCGCGCGCATTCGCGGCCCGGCGAAGGCGGGCAACCACGCATAGCCGGAGGGAGACAGCAGCGAGGTATGAACCAGCACCGCGCCGATGTTGGTCAGGATGGTGAAGAAGCTGAAGACGAAAATGATGGAGCCGAGCAGGCTGCGGCCGGCTTCCATCGACGCCGGAATGCTGATGCAGAACTGCAGGATGAGCCCGGCCAGACCGACGACCAGTCCCACAATCTGCAGGAACCGGCCCATGGGCTAGGCCGTCGCGGCGCAGGCCGGATTGCCGGCCTGCCAGCGCGCAATGTCGGAGCCGATGCGGGCGCCGAGCGGATCGTTCATCAGCGGTCCGAAGACGTCGACGCGGCTTGAATTGCCTTGCGCCTGCACGACCAGCAAAGGTTTGCCGCCATAGTGCTTGGCCGGCACCAGCAGGAAACGAGGCGTGCCGCTGAACGAATTCAGCTCATTGGCCATCTGATACGGTTTGAAGGCCGGGTCCTTGCTGGCAATCCAGCATTTGTGGGCAGCGATCGCCACTTGTTCCATGGCCAGCAGCGAGGCACTTTTGCCCGAAGGGACAGGCGTGCTCTTTGGCGTCGACTGGCAGGATGCCAGCACAAAGCCCGCCGCGGCGACCAGCGCGATCGTCTTGCGTCTGATCAAGCGGCACCCATCTCGAGTTCGGACAGAAAAATCTTCAAACCATCGGTCATCTCGCCCCACACACGCGACAATGCCGGATGTTGCGAGGCGATCTGCTGGTAGGCGTCGAATTTGGGATAGGCGTCGAGCAGGTCGTGGCGTCCCGTCATGGCGCGGAAATTGTTGAAGATGAACCGTGTCGGCGTCAGCCAGGCATCGGCGAAGCTGATGTCGTCGCCGAGTGCGAAGGGCCCTTGCGCCATGCGCGCCTCGATCGCCGCCAGTCCATGATGCAGGCGGGCAAATTGGGCGTCGATCTCGACATTGTTGCGCTTCGGCACGAAATGAAGCTCGAAAAGCTTCATCATCGGGGTCAGCACATCGAGATCGGTGATGCGGGCGAACATACGCACCAGCGCGCGATCCTTGGAATCGGGCGGCAGCAGCGCCGGTTCCGGAAACCGTTCCTCGAGATATTCGGCGATGACCACCGATTCGACGATCGTCTCGCCCGAGC
>NZ_RZOM01000089.1:0-10167 GCF_003999175.1 Mesorhizobium sp. M7A.F.Ca.ET.027.03.2.1
CCGCCTTCCACCCGTCGCAGGCGCCGCAAGGCGAGGACGAATTCACGCTGACCCTGATACGGGCGATGATCTCGGCGGCGAAGGCCGATGGCCATATCGACGATGAAGAGCGCCAGAAGATCGCCGGCAAGCTCAGCCTGGCCGGCATAGACTCCGATGCCGAAAAGTTCCTGATGGCGGAGCTGGCAAGCCCGCTCGACCTCGACACGCTGGTCGCCGGCGCCAAGACCGACGCGCAGAAGCTCGAACTCTACACGGCGTCGCGCCTGACCATCGATCCCGACACCCGCGCCGAACGTGGCTATCTCGACCTGCTTGCAGGCCGGCTCGGCCTGTCGGACGCGCTGGTCGACCATGTCGAGGCGACAGTTTCGGCGGCCAAGGTGCCGGCCAAGGCCGGGACGTCACCCAATCCGCGCTGGTAGGCCAAAACGGCACAGGAGGCACTTTCCGGGTTAACCGCTCATTAACCCAGAAAGCGCATCATTCAACACAGTCGGATCGGCTTTTCCTCCTCCCAAGCCCGGTTCAGATCAGGGGCGGTCGCCAATGGCCGCCCTTTTTGTCGGCCCCATCGGATGGACACGCTTGCCATCGCCGCCGTCATTTGCGATGCCTTCCTTTTTCGAGCCAAACCCCGAAAATCAGTCGAGCAAGCGCAGCGCTGCCGGAGGACAACAGCCATGACCGAACAAAGAACCGCCATCGTCACCGGGGCCGGCACGGGCATCGGCAAGAGCGTCGCCACGGCGCTGCTCAAGGCGGGCTGGAACACAGTGTTCTGCGGACGCCGCAAATCCGTGCTGGATGCAGCCGTGGCCGAGGCCGGGTCCACCGACGCCAAGGCCCTGGCGGTTGCCTGCGATATCAGCAAGGCAGGCGAGGTCGACGATCTGTTCGAGACCGTGGCGGCGGCCTTCGGCCGTGTCGACCTGCTCTTCAACAATGCCGGCATGGGCTACAAATCGACGCCGATCGACGAGATTCCGGTCGAAGTGTGGAACGATATCGTCGGCGTCAACCTCACCGGTTCGTTCCTGTGTGCCCGTGCCGCCTTTGGCGCCATGCGCAAGCAGAAGCCGATGGGTGGCCGCATCATCAACAATGGTTCGGTGTCGGCCTATGCGCCACGCCCCGGCTCGGTGCCCTACACGGCGACCAAGCATGCCATCACAGGACTGACCAAGACGCTGGCGCTCGACGGCCGGCCCTATGACATCGCCTGCGGCCAGATCGACATCGGCAATGCGCTGACCGACATGGCGCAGCCGATGACGGTCGGCGTGCCGCAGGCCAACGGCTCGATATCAGCCGAAGCGGTGATGGATGTTCAGCGCGTCGCCGACGCCGTCGTCCACATGGCCAGCCTGCCGCTCGACGCCAACGTGCTGTTCATGACCGTCATGGCGACCAAGATGCCGTTTGTCGGGCGTGGGTAGTTATTCTCCCGGTAGCTCTGCGCCGGGCAGATAGAGCGCGATAGGACGGATCTCGTAGACGGCGGTCGGATTGACGCGACGAAAGTCGCGCGCGATAGCGATGGCATCGTCGCGCGTCGGGCAGTCGACGACATAGAGGCCGAGAAGCTGTTCCTTGGTTTCGGCGAAGGGGCCGTCGACGATCATGCCGTCGCGCAAGGTGCAGGCCGATTGTGTCGCGCCAAGCCGGGCCGACGGGCCAAGGCTGCCGTCGGCATAGAGCCCTTCATGGATCTTGAGCAAGTCAGCCATCAGCGCCGTATCTTCCTGCGGCGTCAGCGCCTTGATTGCGTCTTCCACATGATAGGCAAGGATTGCATAGAACATCCGATGTCACCCCCCTGCGATCCTGATCCGAGGACCGTAGCCGTTCTCGACATGCACGCCCAGTCTTGGCCGCGCGCCTCCGGACGGCTCATGACACCGTCATGCCACAGCCGCAAATTGTCCGGAAGAGGACAGCGGGCCGCTTTCAGGCTTACTTCGCCAGGAAGGCCCCGATCCGTTCCAGTGCCCGCAAGATGTTCTCCTCGGAATTGGCGTAGGAGAGCCTGATATAGCCTTCGCCGAGAATGCCGAAATCGGGGCCGCCGATCAGCGCCACGCCGGCCTCGTCGAGCAGCGCCGAAGCGAGCTTCTTGGCCTTCCAGCCGGTCTTCGAGACGTTGGGGAAAGCGTAGAACGCGCCCTTGGGCGTGATGCAGGACATGTTGGGCAGGGCATTCAGTCCCTCGACGACGATCTTCCGGCGGCGGTCGAAGGCGCGCATCATCGTGTCGACGTCGTCCTGCGGGCCGTCGATTGCCGCGATGCCGGCGAACTGGCTTGGCGCGTTGACGCAGGACCAGCAGTTGACAGCCAGCTTGCGCACCTTGTCGTAGAGATGGGCGCCCTTGTCGCCATTCGGCCAGATCGACCAGCCCATGCGCCAGCCGGTCATCGCCCAGGTCTTCGACCAGCCATTGAGCACGATCAGCCGGTCGCGGATCTCGGGAAAGCCGAGCAGCGAGCAATGCGTCTCGCCATCATAGGTCATGACGTCGTAGATCTCGTCGGAGAGGATGGCGACGTGCGGATGCGCCTCCAGCCCCTTGACCAGTTTCTCGATCTCGGCACGCGGCGTGACGCCGCCGGTCGGATTGGCGGGCGAATTGAGGATCAGCAGCCTGGTCTTCGAGGTGATCAGCGCCAATGTCTCCTCGGCCGAGAAGGCAAAGCCGTTCTCTTCGCGCATCGGCACGGGAATAGGGGCTGCACCGGTGAACTCGATCATCGAGCGATAGATGGGGAAGCCCGGATCGGGATAGAGGATTTCGGCGCCAGGTTCGCCGAACATCAGGATCGCGGCGAACATGGTTGGCTTGCCGCCGGGCAGGATCATCACCGTTTCGGGCGATACTTCGACACCGGTGGTGGTCAGCGTGCGGCGCACCACCGCCTCGCGCGTCGCCAGCAGGCCATTGGCCGGCGTGTAGCCGTGATGGCCGTCGCGCAGCGCCTTGATCGCCGCCTCGACGATGTGCTGCGGCGTCTTGAAGTCGGGCTGGCCGATGCCGAGATTGACGATGTCGCGGCCTTGTTGGGCAAGTGCTGTGGCCCTCGCGAGCACGGCAAAGGCGTTTTCCTCGCCAAGGCGGTCGAAGGCCGAAATCGTGTGGAGCATTTTTCCCGTCCGTGTGGTTCTTGCTGTTGGGTCGCGTTTTTGTGAGCTTCGGCTGGCAAAAGTCAAACGGATTGGAGCTTTCGGTGTCGGAAAATCTCAGGGATTGGCAACCGCGCCCGCGGCCCGAACGCAAGACCATCGACGGAAGCACTGTCCGGCTCGAACCGCTGAGTGCTGCAAAACATGGCGATGGCCTCTATGAAGCGTCCTCCGTGTCCGACATCGACGGCCGCTTCGCCTGGTTGCCCGATTATCCGCCGGAGACCCGCGCCGCCTTCCAGCCATGGCTGGACAAGGTCGAGGCCAGCGAGGATCCGCTGTTCTTCACCGTCATCGACAAGCCCAGCGGCAAGGTCGCCGGACGCCAGACGCTGATGCGCATCGATCCGGCGTGCGGCGTCATCGAGATCGGCAACATCTATTGGGGGCCGCTCATCTCGCGCAAGCCGGGTGCAACCGAAGCGCAGTTCCTGTTCATGAGATACATCTTCGACGAGCTCGGCTACCGCCGCTACGAATGGAAGTGCAACAACCGCAACGAGCCATCGAAGCGGGCCGCCGAACGGTTCGGCTTCAAGTTCGAAGGCATTTTCCGCCAGCATCTGATCGTCAAGGGTGAAAACCGCGATACCGCGTGGTATTCGATCATCGACAAGGAGTGGCCGGCGCTGCGCAGTGCCTATGAGGCGTGGCTCGATCCGGCCAATTTCGATGGCGACGGCCAGCAGAAGCGACGGCTCGAGGATTGTCGCGCGGAATTCGGCGCCTAGGAGTTCGCCATTGGCACATACCCACGATCACAGCGGGCACGATCACAGCGGGCACGATCATGGGCCCGGCCATGTCCATGGCTCGACCGACAAGAAACGCGTTCTGATCGCAGCCTGCCTGACCGGCGGCTTCATGGTCGCCGAAGCGCTTGGCGGCATCCTCACCGGCTCGCTGGCGCTGCTGGCCGATGCCGGCCACATGCTCGCCGACTCGATCGCGCTCGGCCTTGCATGGTATGCGTTTCATCTTGGCGGCCGTCCGGCGACCGTTCGCCTCACCTATGGCTTCGGCCGGGTCAAGACGCTGGTGGCCTATACCAACGGCATCGCCATCTTCGTCATCGCGCTGTGGATCGTCTACGAGGCCTGGGGGCGCCTGCAGGCGCCGGCACCGGTGCTTGGCGGGCCGATGCTGGTGGTGGCGATCCTCGGCCTGCTGGTGAACATCGGCGCGTTCTTCGTGCTGCATGGCGGCGACCGCGAAAGCCTGAACATGCGCGGCGCCATCCTGCATGTGCTTGGCGACCTGCTCGGCTCGGCGGCGGCCATCGCGGCGGCGCTGGTCATCCTGGCGACCGGCTGGACGCCGATCGACCCGATCCTGTCGGTCCTGGTCTCGCTGCTGATCCTCTACACGGCGTGGTCGCTGATGCGCGAAGCCGCCCATGTCCTGCTCGAGGGCGTGCCGCCAAGCCTCGACCGCGATCTGATCGCCAGGGATCTCGAGGCGACCGTCCAGGGAGTGCGCGAAGTGCACCATATGCATGTCTGGTCGCTTGATGGGACCAGCAACATGGCGACGCTGCATGCCTGTCTCGACGAGGGCGTCGATGCGCATCAGGCGGTGAGTGCCGTCAAGAAGCGGCTTGCCAGCGAGCACGGCATCAGCCATGCCACCGTGGAACCGGAATTCGGCCAGTGCGCCGACGATGGCGACGAGCACGGGCACCAACGCGAAGCGCTTCAGCATCCTGGCCATTTCCACTGACGCAGGAATTTCACGGCATTGTCGACGGAAGAATGGCGGCGCGCTATACTTCCAGATGAATACGGGGAAAACGGATGTCGCATGCGGAACTAAAAAATAAGGCAAGTGTTCCCAAGCAGGTCGAGGTGACCAAGGACCTTGTCACGACGTTGGACCGGTTGAAGCCGGTCAAGCTCAATCGTGTCAAACTCACGGCAAATGGCTATGGCCAGGCGGCTCTCGACCGGCTCGAAGCCGGTTTTCCGATCAGCTATGGCGACGCGAATACACCAGCGGACCATATCGTTCGCGAATTTCCGGATGGCAAACGATGTCTCCTAAAAATCGAATGGTTGGCCAATAAGAAGGCGTGGCGAGTCGAGACGGTTAAGCCTCTTCCAGACGCGCTGCGTTGAGCCCGCCGACCGGCAAACCGGTATTCCTTGTTGTTGCCGGTCCCAATGGATCGGGCAAAACTACATTTGCTGGAAAAAACAGCGTGGGAACGCGGATTGATCCCGACGCAATTGCAAAACAGATACGACTTAAAGCACCGGAATCCACCGGCATGACCGTGGGCAGGGCGGCACGCCAGATGATTAAAGAGCACATCGAGCAAGGCAAGTCATTTACGGTGGAAACCACCTTCTCCGGTCAACAGGCCATGCGAGACATGGAAGCAGCCAGGGCGGCGGGTTTTATTGTGAAAATGGAGTTCATTGGGATTGGAAGTGCTGCTCTATCGGCCGCGCGTGTTGCCGACCGCGTGTTGGAAGGTGGCCATAGTATTCCGGCCGAGGACATTGCCAGGCGCTTCGATAAGGTGATGGATAATCTTGCGCGTGTCTCGCCACTGGTCGACGAGTTGATCATCCGCGATAACGGGTCGAGAAATTTTCGTCTGATCGCACGCGTCAAAAATGGTCAAATTATCCACCAGGCAAACCGCATTCCTGGCTATCTTGAAAAGGCCATCTTTGAGATTGACGGGCATGCATCGTCGCAAGGCGGATGATGCGGTGCCGCATCAACGCTACTCTCACGGGCATAGGAATTTCATGGCATTGAATCCGCACGCGGCTGATCCTGGCCACACCGGGGCAAAGTGGTGATGGACCGCGACACCAGGAACGCTCTTATCGCTGCAGTGTGGATCATGCTGCTGTTCGGTATCGGCGCCTACTATCTGCCGACCGTGATGCTGGCACTAGGCAGCCTTTCGACGGTGCTGGCCGGCGCCTTTGGCATCGTCTTCGTGCTGGCGTTCTTCTCGGTGTTCTGGTTGCGGGCCCGCAACCAGCGCAAAAATCAGGGTAAATAGGCAAGGGATTTTCGATATGCGCATTCTGATCACTGGCGCCGCGGGTATGGTCGGCCGCAAGCTCATCGCCCGGCTGGCCAAGGACGGCACGCTGCGCGGCCGCAAGATCACGGCGCTGGATTTACACGATATCGTGCCACCACAGGCCCCGAGCCTGGATGCCGTCAGCGTCACGCTGCACACTGGCGATCTCGCCGAAGCAGGGGCCACTGAGCGCCTGGTCGCATCGCGCCCCGACGTCGTGTTCCATCTTGCCGGCATCGTGTCGGGCGAGGCGGAAGCGAATTTCGATCTCGGCTACCGCGTCAATCTCGATGGCACGCGGGCCCTGTTCGATGCCATCCGGCTGGCGGGCTTTGCGCCGCGCGTCGTCTTCACCTCGTCGATCGCGGTGTTCGGCGCGCCGTTTCCGGATATCATTCCCGACGACTTCCATCCGACGCCGCTGACCTCCTACGGCACCCAGAAGCAGATGAGCGAAGCGCTGCTGGCCGACTATTCCAGGCGCGGGTTCTTCGACGGCATCGGCATCCGGCTGCCGACGATCTGCGTGCGGCCGGGCAAGCCGAACAAGGCGGCGTCCGGCTTCTTCTCCGGCATCATCCGCGAGCCCTTGAGCGGCCACGAGGCGATCCTGCCGGTGCCGCGCTCGGTCGTGCACACGCATGCCAGCCCGCGCTCGGCGGTCAATTTCCTGATCCATGCGGCAGGGATCGACGGCAGCGCAGTCGGGTCGCGCCGCAACCTGACGATGCCTGGCGTCGCCGTCACCGTCGGCGAGCAGATCGAGGCGCTGGAACGCATCGCCGGGCCGAAGGCGGTAAGCCTGATCCGCGAGGTTCCGGATGACACGATCTGGGCGATCGTCAAGGGCTGGCCGACGCGCTTCGAGGCAAAGCGGTCACGGGAGCTCGGCTTCAGCGCCGAAAAGAGTTTTGACGAGATCATCCGCGCTCACATCGAGGATGAGCTCGGCGGCAAGATCGCGGGTTAAACTCCGAACCTCGTGGCGCCGGCCTATCCGCCGCTCGCCAAACTCGCCGACAGCAGCAGCAGTCCGAACAGGAACACAAACGCCGCGCCGCCGATCTCGACGATCGAGTGGATGCGGTTGCCCATGCGGCCGTCGCCGGCGAAATACACCGCCCAGTTCTTGGCGGTCACCGCCAGTGTCGCCAGTGCCGAAACGGTGATGGCCGTGCCAAGCGACATCGCCAGCACCGACAGCAGGCCGCCGAGCCAGAGCCCGTTGAGCAGGGCGAAGCTCAGCACGATCAGGGCGCCGGAGCAGGGGCGGATGCCGACCGCCGCCACCGCCGTCCACGCCGTGCGCCAGTCGAAGCGGTCGCCCGACAGCAGCGCCGGATCGGGTGCGTGCGAATGGCCGCAGGTATCGCAGACTTCGCCGGCCGCGTGATCGTGATGAGCGTGATCGTGTTTGGCATGATCGTGATGATCGTGCGAAGGGCCGTGCACATGGTCATGCGCGTGTAGCGCGTGCGAATGAGCATGCGCCGAATGGCTGTGAGCTGCATGGGAGTGACCGGCATGCGAATGCGCGCCGTGCGAATGGCCCCCATGAGAATGACCCCCATGAGAATGACCGGCGTGAGAATGGCCGGCATGAGCCGCCGACAGGCTGTAGGCCGGGCCCTTGCCGAACAGACGCAGGACGGCGGGGCCGAGTTTGCGCCACAGCAGCCAGGCGCCGAACAGGGTGACGAAGACAAAGCTCATGATCTCCATGAACCAGGCCGCGTCCGTCATCGAGACGGAGGTGCCGCGCAGGACGAAATAGGCGACCCCCATCACCGCGATCGCGGTCAGGCCCTGCAGCAGCGCCGAGACGAAGGACAAGAGGATGCCGCGCCGCAACGCCACTTCATTGGCCACCATGTAGGACGAGATCACCGCCTTGCCGTGGCCGGGGCCGGCAGCATGGAAAATGCCGTAGGCGAAGGACAGGCCGACGAGTATCCAAATCTTGCTGCCGTCCTGGCGCATCGCCTTCATCGCCGTTGCCAGCGCGCGGTAGAATTCCTGCTGCCTGAGATTGATCCACATCAGGATATGGGCGAACGGGCCGGTGGTGGGCGCCATGCCGTCATTGACGCCGATGCCGAGCGAACTCTGGGCATGAGCGGCGCCGGCGAAATGCATCATGGCGACAGTGAGGGCCAACAGGCCGAATGCCAAACGCAGGGACGGTTTCGTCACCGGCTTCATCCTTCTGGCTGACAGGTCAGTTCGAGCTTGGTGGCGAAGATCTTGCTCATATCGGTGCCGGTCGGATCGTTGAAAAAGGCATCGGTGAGGGTCTTCTGGTTTTCCTTGATAGCCTCGTCCGGATCCGGACGGACCACCTTGCTGGTGCAGTTCGAGGGCAGGCCTTCAACCGTGATGTTGGAGTCCTCGGTGAAGTCGATCGCCGTGTAGAATGTCGGATCGTAGACGCCGATATCGATCTTGCCATGGAGCTTGATCGGCACCTTCGGTTCGGACTCGAAAAGGATGATCAGCTGATCGTTGTCGAAATTGGCCATCAGATGCGGCGGCGGCGTCATCGCCACGTCCTTGCCGTCAACGGTGACGAGCTGGAAGTAATTGAACTCGGCCAGCGAGGCATGAACGGTGTCGGCGACTTCCTTCAGCTCCTCGTCATCGAGCTTCAGGTCGGAGTTCTTGTCGAACTCCATCATCACGGTCGAGGAAAACAGATCGTCGAAGCGCCAGAGATGACGCAGAGCCTTCACGCTTTGGTGATCCGGGGAGAGAATCACATCGAGGCGGGCCTCGGCGAATACATGCGGATGCACGTAAGCCGGTCCAGTGGCGGCAAAGTTAGCCGCCAAGGCCGAAGCCAGCATGATTGCGTGCCGTTTCAGGTGCATTCTGGGTCGCGATTCCATAGGCCTCGGAAGAGTTGCCGAGAGTTACCAGAAAGGGGGCGAAATTGGGACCACGAGACTATTGACGCCGGTCAGCCAGCCTCGCGCGTCCTGAACCACTGCACCAAAAAGTCGACGAAGACGCGGACTTTCGCCGGCAGATAGCGGCGGTGCGGGTAGACGGCGAAGATGCCGCCGCCCGACAGGATACGGTCATCCATCACCGCCACCAGCCGGCCGCTCGCGAGGTCGGGCGCGGCGATGAAATCCGGCAGGACGGTAAATCCGAGGCCCGCCACGGCCGCGGCTCTCGCCGTCATCGGGCTGTTGACCTCGACCGGACCGGACACCGAAACGCTCACCGGATCGCCATTGTCGCCCTTGAACGGCCAGTTGTTCAGTCCGCGGCCATTGGTGTCGACGATGCAAGGCATGCGGCTGAGATCCTGCGGCCTTGTCGGCATGCCATGCTTGGCGATCAGTTCGGGGGAGGCGCAGAGCTTTATCGAAAACGGCGCCAGCCGCCTGGCGATCAGCGACGAGTTCTCCAGCCGCGAGATGCGCACCGCAAGATCGAAGCCCTCCTCGACCAGATCGACGAAGCGGTCGTCGAGCTGGATGTCGAGCACGATGTCGGGATGCTGCTTGGCGAAGTCGATCAGCGACTGGCCGATCGGCGCGTCGGCGAAGGTGCGCGGCGCCGACAGCTTGATCCGGCCGCGCACGTCGCCGGAGGATTCACGCACCGCGTCGGCCAGGCTGTCGACCTCGCGCACGATCTCAGAGGCGCGCCGGTAATAGGTGTGGCCGGCCTCGGTCATCGAGAACTGGCGCGTGGTGCGGTTGAGCAGCAAAGCGCCGAGTTCGTCTTCCAGCTCGCGCACATATTTCGACAGCAAGGCCTTGGAACGGCCGATCTTGCGCGCCGCCGCCGAAAAGCCCTCGGCCTCGACCACGTCGATGAAGGCACGCATGCGCGTCAGTGTGTCCATGGTCAGGCCTTTCGTGCCGCGTCGAGAAGTTTCCGACCGAGCCGTATCAGGGCAATGTCGCTGCCGGAAGGGCCAAGCAGCGACAGGC
>NZ_RZOM01000008.1:0-21831 GCF_003999175.1 Mesorhizobium sp. M7A.F.Ca.ET.027.03.2.1
AGCAGATCCTTGGCTCTCTGGGATGCTGAGCCGCAAGCCGCCCATGCTCGTGATCGTCGCCCTGGCCAACAGGACGGCACGCGTCGTGTGGGCGTTGATGGCCAAGGGCGGGACCTACAGGGCACCGGCTTTGGCAGGGTAGTCCGCTCCCCGGGCGGGCCGCCAAAGTGTGAGAAGGTCGAACGGAGAGTAATGGCGCTATGGTCAATGAGACGGGATCGGGAAAACCAGATCATGGATACGCGCCTCGAGCGCGCCAGATTGTTTTGGATCCGCTCCGCGAACTCCCATACGGGCCCGCGGCATATGACAGCCGCAACAGAGGCCGGACACATGTCAGCACCCGACCACGCTCCGCGCTCTTCGAAAAGATTCTTCTTGCACCAACGGGGGCGTCCACACATGATGACGATGTCACCGGGCTTGAGGGTTGGGGCGAGAACCTTGTCGACATAGAGCTGGAAACGCTCGCCGTTGATCGGTCCGTCGATCAGCCATGGTGCATCGACACGGTCGTGGCGCAGTGCCGCCAAGAAGGTCATGGTCTTCCAATGACCGTGCGGCACCTTGGCCTTGATCCTCTCGCCGCGCGGCGCCCATCCTCTGAGCGGCGCCATATTGGTCTTGGTCCAGGTCTCGTCGATGAACACCAGGCGGGAAGGATCGATGCGGTCCTGATGCTTTGCCCACTGGACCCGCCGGCGCGCCACATCGGGGCGATCCTGCTCACTGGCGATCAGCGTCTTTTTTTGTGACTGAGCTTCTCGGCGTGAACGAACTCCCATACCGAGCGGTAATCGACCTTCAGGCCGTGATCGCCAAGCTCGGCCACAAGACCGCGCAGCGTGAACTCCGCCGCCCGGCAGCGTACCAACAGCCACTCCCGATGCTCTCCGGCAATCTTCTTCGGTCTGTGCCCACCCATCTTGCCGGGTGTCAGCTTGTTCGTCTCGCGCAAGCGGCGCACCCATCGGATGACCGTGCTGATTCCAACCCCGTAGCGCTCTGCCGCCTGACGTCGCGACAGGCCCTCCTGCTCAACCGACGCTACCACCCGCGCCATCGAGTAAGGCTTGCCCATCCATGCCGGCCTCCTGACCCAGCCAGCAGGTTGAATCAGATTTGCTCGCCTTCGGGAATCCCCTTTCGATTCAGACTCAATTCATCCCGCTCTAGTGCCGCCTGGCAGGTTGGCGCCGCTCCCCATGTCGATATTACTGCGCTACGCGGCTTGGCGGCGCTGCTGCAGGATGTAACACCCGCTTCGGGCACCCCATCGCAAATGCGAGATTCGAGCGCAGCATTGGACTCTCACGACGCGCTCCAGATGGTGCGGCCTGATCTTCTCAGACATCATGACGCGCCTCCTGTCGCTCCGTAGTAAGCGCGTAGCTGATGCCGTCTAGCGCTGGTAGTTCCAAGGCATGAGCGCCTCGATGTCGCTGTTTGGCCAGCCATTGGCGATGCGCTCGAGGGTCTGGGTGAGCCAGGCGTGCGGATCGACCTGGTTCATCTTGGCGGTGGCCAGCAGCGTGGCGATGGTGGCCCATGTCCGCCCGCTGCTAGCTGAAGCGCGGATCGAGCACCGGCACGTAACGTGAGAACGTGTCGACGACCGTCAGCACACGGATCTTCTTGCCGGGGGCGAGCTGATCGTGGACGAAGTCCCTCGCCCAGACGTCGTTCGAGCCAATGGCCTCCTGGCGATCTTCCCGCAGCTTCGCCTTTACGCGCCGCTTGGGCGTCTTGTTCCTCAGTTGGAGGCCCAAATTCCTGTAAATGCGATAGGTTCGCTTACATTGAAGGGACAAAGTCAGTTGCCCAAACTGCTCGCAGGTCCAGGCTCCAGGATGGGATTGAGGTCATCAATAATAAGCCGCAAGCTCCACTTAATCAACCTCTTCACCCAAATTCGTTATAGCTCAAGCGCGGCATTGCGGTCGATCACACGACCGTCCACCATTGGGTCGTCCGCTTTCTTGCCCCTGCCGGTGAAGCGCTTCAACCTGCGCGAGCGGAGTTTTGCTGGCAGCGTCAGCGTTCGCAACTCGTCACGCTTTGGTTCATCGAGCAGCGGGACCTGCCAGCCGCCAATCGCTTCTTCAGAAAGCCCTCGACTATCATAGGCCGGCCGGTCCGAGTCACCACCGATGGCAGCAGACCGACCGTGAGGCAGACGTTTCCTGTGACGCCACAAATCGCTTGCAGATTGTTCCCGGGTTTTGGCTGAAGTCGATGATCCACCAGAGCCCGTACCTCATCAAGACGCTCGAGGAGGAGCATCGGGGTCGCTAGCGCCGCGTGCGGCACATGCACGGCTACAGATCATTCCCCAGTCTCGCCGCCCGACCAGCAGCTAACCAATCCTCCGGCATCTTAGCTCAGCTATTGCAACGAAACCTTCAACTAAATTTGCAGAATCTTTGCGACCGCAAATCGCTGAAAATGGTAAGTGCACTGCCAGGTCTGAGGATCGGCACGCCTAAAAAGCTGATGCTCGGACCGCCGCACAGCACCAGCTAAGAGGTTAACGAGTCAATGGCAAGAAGAGCTCTCATTCTGCTTGAAGGCGGAACTAATAGTCGCCTATACGTCCAAGCGGCCCAGCGTCTTGGTCTTCATCCAATTACCCTGTCCGCCGATCCCGCTCGTTACGACTATCTTGCGGTGGAAGGAGTTGAGGCAATCCGTGTCGATACAGACAATCTCGATGTGCTGATCCGCGAATGTTCCCGGCTGCGTGCGACCTATGACATTGCTGGCATTACTGGCTTTACAGGCGCCGACGAGTCGGTCCACGTGACAGCCGGCAAGCTCTGCCGGTATTTCGATCTACCAGGACCGAACCCCGCATCGATTGAACGATGCTGCGACAAATTCACTCAACGTCAGCTCCTCGCGGAGGCCGGCGTTGCAGTACCTGCTTATCGCTTGGCAGCGAATGCGACGGACGTAGAAAGCTCTGCTGCGGCGATCGGCCTGCCGGTGATTCTTAAGCCAGCCGTAGGCTGCGGCAGCCGCGGTGTCCGATTGTGCCGCAATGTCGATGAGTTAGCCGAACATACCGCCTATCTGTTGGGCGGGAAGCACATATGGCGGTCTTCGCCGAGGATACTGGTCGAAGAATTCGCACAAGGTCCCCATTATACCGCTCAGATAATGGGAAATGAAGTCATTGGAATTACCACCTCTGACTTCGGCCCCCCACCGCATTTTGTCTATCGTCAGTTCACCTTTCCGGCCGAGCTGATTGATGACGAGCATGAGCGTATCGCCGATGTTTCGCTGAAGTCTTTGCGAGCTCTCGGCCTTGGCTGGGGGCCAACGAACATTGAATTCCGGTGGACGAAGCTTGGCCCAGTGGTCATTGAAGTCAATCCGCGCCTTGCGGGCGCGCTCGATTCTCAACTGGTTCAGCTGGCTTACGGTGTCGATCTCGTCACCGAGCACATCAAGCTCTTCATCGGCGGCGAATCGAATTTGCGCACAAGGCACTCGCACACTGCGGCCACGCGGATACTGGATACTGATCGCGATGGCATCCTCGATTGGATTGATGGCGTCAGTCGGGCGGCTGCCATATCAGGCGTCGTCGAGGTCAAACTGTATGTTGAACCGAAGACGCCGATCGTCAGGAAAGGCGATTACCGAGACGGTATCGGACATGTCATCGCCGTTTCCCCCAGCCTTGCTGAGACCGAGGTCGCACTTCAGCGGGCCGTCGAATTGATCAGTTGGTCAATCACACCATTTCCGAGCCGTGGCGATTAGAGACAATCTTCGGCCCTTACCTCCGCACGCCGGCGCAGGTGGCGCCAGTTAAGATGACCTTCACCCAACATTGGTGCAAATGCCGTTACGCTCCGTGTGATAGAGTTGCTCACCATTAATATTACCGCGTTGATCGATTCGTGTGGCGCGACAATTCTGATGAGAAGCCGCGCTCGCAGCTTCATTGTCGCGCCGCAGATCGAGCGTCATCAGGATGCGCAGAATGGTTGTCTTACCCGAACTTGATGGGCCGATCAGCGCCAGTTCCTCGCCCGGCATCGCTGCCGTCGTTGACAATGGGATCGGGTCGACCATGGCGGACGCGACGGTCGCCGACACTGTAATGGCGCGATAGAGATGCATCCACTGGCCACGGACTTTATGTACGTCTCATCCGCATGCCACTTGCCGGTCACGGCGCGCTTGCGCCGATTGAAGTGCGTCAGCAGCAATGGCGAGAAGTGAACGACCCAGAGATGGAGATGGTCAATGCTTACGCCGCACTCGGCCATCATTCAGGCTCAAGCCATAGGCCAGATACCTGGTCGAAATGGCGGCCCTTGATCATTTGAAACCCTCCGGCAGATAACCGGAAAGCCATGCCGTAATCCCCGTAACTGAAAAGTTTGCAACAGAACCGCCGGCACTGGCTCAAGAGCCGGATCGATGCCCAGAATGAGATCGGCCAGCTCTTCTACGCTGGCATTGTCGGCACAGGCGTCCAGGATCCGCTGGTAAATGGTGAAATGCTCCCTGTCGTAGCTCGTGAGGCTTTCCGACCAGGGGACTTCGTCCATGATGTTGGCTTCATTTTCGGTCTTGCCAATTTGATGTGAGTAGATGGTGGCGGCCGGCCGGTTGCGGCCTGGCTGAGCTTCTTCACCGACGACCAAACTATAAAGAAGGAACGATCCTTCCTAGAACGATAATTCCTTTTCAGCGCCTATCTCGCTGTGGATCTCAAAGAGGTCATGGCGATCAACATGCGTCGCTTGCGCCATGAACAGGATCTGACGCAGGAAGAGTTGGCTGCACGCGCGGATCTTAGCATGCGCTATGTGGGCTCGATCGAGCGTGCCCGCGTCTCCGCAAGCGTCAGCGTGCTCGGACGACTTGCGGAGGCGTTCAGCATTGACCCCTGCGAGCTAATAAAACCATCGCGCAAGGTATAGCATTCGCGATCGCCTTCGGCGGAAGCGGAAAATCCAGCCAGCTTTTGACGGCGCTCGCACGCCTGACGACGCGCTCCTGTCGTGAACTGAGCCGGCTTTTCTTCGGCAAGCAGGCAGTCTCGGCCATATGGTTGCAGCGGCAGCCACAAAGAGCCCAACAGCACGACCCGTGGCGATTAAATGCTCTGATTGCTCTGATCCCTGAAAACTGAATCGTTCGAAAGCGGAGTTTTCCGCGGTAACATCCCTTGGCTGGGAGGAACGGAAGACGAATGAAGGCATCGAAGTTCTCGGATGCGCAGAAGGCGTTCATTCTGAAGCAGGGATCGGACGGAATCTCCGTCGCGGAGATCTGTCGTCGGGCGGGGATCAGCCAGGCGACGTACTTCAACTGGAAGAAGAAATACGACGGACTGCTGCCGACCGAGATGAAGCGGCTTGAGGACGAGCATGGCAAGCTCAGGAAGCTGGTGGCCGATCTCTCCTTGGACAAGGAGATGCTGCAGGACGTCATTCGCCGAAAACTATGAGGCCTGGTCGCAACGCGAGCTGGTAGCGGAGACGTGTGATGAGTGGAACGTGTCGATCCGGCGGGCATGCCGGCTTCTGGAGTTCGACACGTCGACCTATCACTACAAGTCCCGCCGCCGTGATCAGGCCGGCATCGAAGCTCGGATCGGCGCGCTAAGCCGCGCGAGGAGCAGGAGTGATGTTCGACGCGAGGAAACGCCTTCCTAAGCGGTGTCCGCAGGCTTGCCTCCGCAGCAAGAGCGGCGGTTGTCGCCAAGGACCGGGCAACACAAGCCTCACTTCCAGCGATGGAGCCGACCGGGCGCGTTTCCCCGGAGACGGAGGTTGGCCATCTAAAAACGCGATGGTTCAGCCCCTGACTATGTATTGGCGAACAGGGCGGTAGCTGAGGCATAGTTGGGACTGCAATGGATCGAAAAGGCCTGGTGCTGACAGTAGAACGAATCGAGTCGAATATGCAGATTACAGACATCCTGATCGCGCCCGGGAACGGCGCTTTTTTCTATGATGACCAGACTGCCATTCGCGGTGGCGCGATCCAGGACGGGTTTAGGTATGCCGGCGAACCCGCTACTTCCGGATTCCGGTCCATTCGCGTTCCGGCATCTTCGCTCAGCATTGGGCTGGTTCTGTCCGACGACGTCATTGTTTGGGGCGACATGATGGGCGTCCAATACTCTGGTGCTGGTGGACGCGATCCTTTCTTCGATGTCGATCAGATTGCGGATTTGACCTTGCGTGCTGTAGCGCCTCGGCTTCTCGGTCTCGATGCGTTTTGTTTTCTAGACGCTTGCGCAAGGGCCTTTGAGCCCTTTCGCGGGATGCGGCTACCCTTGGCGCTTGAATATGGCGTTAGCCAAGCTCTTCTTGCCGCGGCCGCCCATCTCCGGCGCAAGACCATGGCCGAAGTCATATGTTCCGAGTTTGAATTGCCGCTGCCCACGCGCAGGGTTCCCATTTATTGTCAGAGCGGCGATGCTCGCGAAATCAACGTGGACAAAATGATCCTGAAGGGGGTGGATGTGCTTCCCCACGGCCTGATCAACTCACGGCAGAAATTCGGCGTCGGCGGCCAGACCTTCATGGAGTTCGTGACGTGGGTTGCAACGCGTACGCGGCAAATCGGCCGCCCGGGTTATCATCCGGTGCTGCATTTTGATGTGTATGGCTGGATCGGCCAGGAAATCGGCTTGGAGCTGCAAAGCATCGCCGACTTTATCTGCAGGGTTGCAGATACCGTCCCGGATTTCGTGCTCAACATTGAGTCTCCGGCGGACTTTGGTTCGACGCAAGCCCAAATTGACAACTACGCCCGGATTGTATCGATTTTGGACGACCGAGGTTCTAGTGCTCGTATTGTCGTGGACGAAAGGTGCAACACGCTTGAGGATATCCGCCTCTTTGCAGGAGCGAAGGCCGCGCATCTCATTCAAATCAAGACGCCCGATGTCGGCTCATTGGCTGACACGGCACGTGCCGTGCTCCTGTGCAAGGAGAACAAGATAGGCGCGTACGTTGGAGGAAGCTGTACCGAGACAGATCTCTCTGCCCAGGCTTCTGTCCACGTATCGGTGGCGACCCAGGCAGACATGATGCTTGCGAAGCCTGGAATGGGCGTCGACGAGGCATTCTCGATCGTGGGCAATGAACAGAACCGGTTGCTGGCGATGCTGAATCGTCGTCGGGCTTAAGACAAAATGTTGGATGAATAGAGCGGTGTTGCATGCAGAACTCTCTTGAGGGGATCACTGTCGTAGCTGTGGAGCAGGCCGTTGCTGCACCGTATGCATCGTCTCGCCTTGCCGATGCAGGCGCTCGCGTGATCAAGGTTGAGAGGCCTGAGGGAGACTTTGCCCGGAATTACGATAAGTTGGTGCGGGGGCAAAGCGCTTACTTCGTTTGGCTCAACCGGGGTAAGGAGTCAGTCTGCCTGGATTTGAGGTTGGAGGCGGACCGTGCCGTGCTGGACACGCTTGTTGCTGCTGCCGACGTCTTTATCCAGAATCTGAAGCCAGGCAGCATCGAAAAACTCGGCTACGGATCTGCGGATCTGCGTCGCCGTTTCCCGCGGCTAATCACCTGCGACATTTCGGGATTTGGGGAGGGGGGGCCATTTTCTCACCTCAAGGCGTATGATCTCATTGTTCAGGCCGAAACAGGTCTGTGCGCAATCACGGGTACGCAGCAGGGGCCGGCACGGGTAGGGGTGTCGGTGTGCGACATCTCGGCGGGCATGACGGCACATAGCGCCATACTTCAGGCGCTGTATCATCGCGAGGTCACTGGCGAAGGAGCTAGCATTCAGGTGTCCCTGTTCGATGCCGTCGCCGATTGGATGAACGTGCCGGTCCTGCAACACGACTACAGCAGCTACCACACGGTACGCGCGGGCGTGAAACACCCCTCGCTGGCGCCTTATGGCGCCTATCGCTGCGCCGATGGCAAGGACGTCATCTTTTCCGTGCAGAATGACCGGGAATGGGTGAATTTCTGCGAGAAATTCCTGAAGCGGCCTGAGCTCACGCGTGCACTTGGTTTCGCCGACAACATGGAGCGCCTCGGCCACCGTCCTCAACTTGATGAGATAATTGAGCTGCGGTTTTCCGAGCTGTCCTGCCACGAAGCGATGCAGGAGCTTGAGGCGGCCGGTTTGGCATATGGGCGACTGAACGAAGTGGCGGACATTTCAAAGCATCCACACGTTCGCAGGGTTGAGATTGGCACACCTGAAGGAACAGTAGAGACGATCGCCCCGGCGGCGATCTTCAACTCTGAGCGCCCCTCGCTGCGCCCAGTTCCGGGCCTTGGTGCGCATACGGAGGCTGTCCGCGAGGAGGTTCGAGCAGGTTTGCGCGCAAGAGCCGCGTCAGCATGAGCGTGCCTGTTGTCGGGAAGGAAGCGCGATCGCGATTTACAGAGTGCATGCCTAGTCCTGGCCCCTCCGGGTGCCACGGCCGCCCAGCAAACTCACTGACAGCGCCCACGCTAGAATCGACCGCAGAGGCGACTTCATGAATGACGCCGTTCAGGCCGTTGAAAGCCCGATGTCTGTTCCCCGCTGGAGATCTCTGCTCTTTGTTCCCGCTCATGTTCCGCGCTTTGTGGAGGCGGCTCATGAGCGCGGGGCAGATGGCGTCATACTCGACCTCGAGGACTCCGTTCCCCAGGATCAAAAAGGTGAGTCACGGCGCCAGCTTTCTGCATCCGTGGCAAAGGTGGGCCGCAGGGGCGCTTATGTTTTAGTTCGCGTGAATCGCGGTTTGCGTGCCTTGGCGGCCGATCTCGATGCAGCCGTAGTGGCGGGTGTTGATGCACTTGTCCTTCCGAAGACGGATTCGGCAGCGTGGGTAATAGAGATCGCGAACGCGGTATCGGAACTTGAACGAGAAAGAAACCTTGCGCTGGGTCGAATCCGGTTCCTTGCCCAGATCGAGGCTGCGGCAGCATTGCAAAGTCTCTCAGCCATTGCGTCGGCCCATCCTAGGATGGTTGCAATGGCGCTGGGTCCTGAAGACTTCAGTGCCTCTGTTGGCGGTGCCCCGGAACTCGAGCTTCTTTTGACACCGAACCTTTCCGTTCTGTTTGCGGCTCGCGCCGCAGGCTTGCTACCGCTTGGCTTCATAGGAAGTATCAGCGAGTTCTCAGACAATGATAGACTTCGTGAGGCCGCGGCGCATGCGCGGCGGCTTGGCTTTGCCGGAGCTTTGGCGATCCATCCAACGCAGGTGGCCATATTCAATGAGGCTTTCTCACCAAGCCCACAGGAACTAGAGTGGGCCCGTCGTGTCCTCGCGGCGGAAAAAGATGCGACGGCGCAGGGCAGAGGCGCGTTCGCATTGGACGGGAAGATGGTCGATCCACCGGTTATTCGAAGGGCCCGAGAAATCATCGCGACGGATCCGGGCGCCGAGTTGGCCGTTTGAGTCCTCAGCGGGTTGATCAACAAGACTGGGACGACGACAGCAAGCGTCAGCAACTCGGCACAATTATTGCTGTCGCGCCATCACATTTCAAGATAGATTACGTCAATTGCAGTCCGCCCTCGGAAGAGTACCCGTGGAAATCAGGCAGTTAAGATACTTCGTTGGCGTGGTCGAAGCAGGCAGTTTCACGAAGGCCGCTGGCTTTCTGAATGTCGCCCAGAGTGCGCTGAGTCTGCATGTGCGCCAATTGGAGGAAGGCTTCGGCACTCAGCTGCTGATACGCGACAGGACCGGCGTGAGCGTGACGGCGTCAGGAGCCAAACTGCTCGAGCGGGCGCGGGCAATTCTCAAAGAAATTCGACTTACCGAGGTGGAATTGACCAACACAGCCGCTTCCCCTGCCGGGGAGGTGACTATTGGCATTCCGTCTGGAGCTGCTCGCGTCCTGAGCGGTCCGCTGCTTGAGGCGGTGAGACACGAACTGCCCAAGGTGTCCCTCAAGATGGTCGAGGGTATGACGGGACCGCTAGAGGAATGGATGGCGGCTGGACGCTTCAATCTGGCGGTTCTGTACCGCACAGCAGACAGTGTGGGGCGAATGACGGTGCTAGCGCGCGAAGACCTTTGTCTGGTGGTTCCGTCCGGCGAGCCACCGTTTGAAGATGCGATATCTCTGGCCGACCTGCATGCATTCCCCCTGGCGGTTCCCATGCGCAACAACAATGTCAGGCGTTCGGTGGCTGATGTCGTCGCACAACACGGTTGCGCGCTGGACGTCAGGTTTGAAGTGGACTCCCTCTCAAC
This sequence comes from Mesorhizobium sp. M7A.F.Ca.ET.027.03.2.1, assembly GCF_003999175.1. Taxonomy (NCBI): domain Bacteria; kingdom Pseudomonadati; phylum Pseudomonadota; class Alphaproteobacteria; order Hyphomicrobiales; family Phyllobacteriaceae; genus Mesorhizobium; species Mesorhizobium sp. M7A.F.Ca.ET.027.03.2.1. Next base: position 10,202 of record NZ_RZOM01000008.1, read on the forward strand.
GATCATCAACATGGTCGCAGAGGGAAAAGCGCATTCTATTCTCGCCCCGTCTGCGGTTCAGAAAGAAGCCTCCCAAGGGCTGGTCCGGACTGTCAAGATCGTCGATCCGGTGATTACCCGGTCCGTGGTGCTCGCTGTAAATCCCAAAGATGAGCGTTCTGCGGCCGTTTCTGCGGTCCGCAAGCTCATTCCGAAGGTCGCCAGAAAATTGATTGAAATCCGGGACTGGGCGGCGGTGGCGCCTGAGGCGACCTGACAAACTAACCTGTAAAGCTGGGCATGATCTTTTGCGGCCATTAGGACCAGCCCGATCTGGATTCCAGATGGATTTCGGCAATATTCGATATTTGACCCGCCGCGACCATCGCGATGAAACTGGCTCAAGCGAGTTCAGCAGTTTCGATATCGAAACTGCGCTCGTATGCAAGAATTCAGTCAAGTGGAGCCCGCGATGTCCGACGCCAAGAGCTACGAGCTCTTCATTAATGGCAAATGGCGAGCCGGTGGTAGCCGAGCCACTTTGCCGGTGATCAACCCGGCGACGGAGAAGGTATTTGCCTCAGTGGCCTCGGCTACGGTTTCAGACTTGGATGAAGCTCTTGCTTCGGCAGAACGCAGCCGCAAGGCGTGGTCCTCACGACCCGCCAAAGAGCGTGGCGAGATACTCGTCTCTGCCGCCAGCATTCTGGCAGAGAAAGCTGGCGCCGCAGCCAGGGACCTGTCGTCCGAACAGGGAAAGACGATTGCCGAAGCGACAGGAGAATATGCGCGCGCAGTCGAAACGCTGGAATGGAATGGCCGGCATGCCGATGAGTTGTCGACCCCGATTCCGTTGGGTCCGAACAGGATGATCGTCCCGGAGGCCCTCGGTGTCGTCGCTGCCTTTACGCCGTGGAACTATCCAGCCGTTCTCATCGCCCGCAAGCTCGCCCCCGCGCTGGCGGCAGGCTGCCCGGTGATCCTCAAAGGGGCCGAGGAGACGCCAAGCGTGGCTGTCCATATCGTGGAATCTTTGCGTCAAGCAGGGATACCGGAAGGCGTGGTCAACCTGGTGTTCGGTGTTCCTGTGCATATATCACGGCATCTGCTCAGTTCGCCAATTGTGAAAGTCTTGACGTTCACGGGGTCGACCGCTGTTGGGAAACAGCTGGCCACACTGGCCGCGAATAATCTGCAGCGCTGCATCCTTGAGCTCGGTGGACATTCCCCGGTTATCGTGTGCGAAGATGCGGATCTGGTAAAGGCGATACCCGCTATTTCAGAATACAAATTCGAGTGCGCGGGCCAGAGCTGTAATGCGCCCAGCAGGATTCTTGTCGCCCGATCCCGCTATGAGGAATTCCTGTTCCGGATGACGGAGGCGGTCCGAAGAATCAGGATCGGACCACCGGATGACCCTGCAACGCAAATGGGGCCAATGGCAAACGCGCGGCGAATAGAGGCCATGCAGCGCCTGACCAAGGATGCGGTAGAAGGCGGCGCCCGCATCGAGACCGGTGGCATCCCCCTTGACCGACCGGGGTTTTACTGGCCGCCAACCATCCTGACGGGCGTACCGAAGCAAGCGAGAGTGCTTCATGAAGAGCCGTTCGGACCGATTCTCACCGTGGCGCCTTTCGATACGATCGAAGAGGCGATCGAGGAAGCCAACGCCACCGAGTACGGTCTGGCCGCCTACTTGTTTACTGGCGCGGCCGATACGCAACAGAAGCTTATCAATGGTCTCTCTGCGGGCGCAGTTAGTGTGAATTACCTGAAAGGGGTTTCCGCGGATGCGCCTTATGGGGGCGTCAAGCAAAGCGGCTATGGATATGAAGGCGGCGAGCAGGGGGTGCGAAGCTTCCAGATTCTGAAAATGGTCAATGGCCTCGGTTCGTTTGGATAAAATCCGGTGGGAAACAGAACACGGACCATCGCAGGTCGCGACATCACAAGGAGCGTCGCCGACGCCCTTCAGTACATCTCGTACTATCATCCTCCAGATTATATCCGGTCTCTTTCTCACGCATACACGCGAGAACAGAGCCCGTCGGCGAAGAATGCCATAGGTCAGATTCTGCTGAACTCCCGCATGGCGGCCTTTGGGCGGCGCCCGATTTGTCAGGACACCGGACTTGTGGTTGTCTTCGCAAAGGTCGGCATGGATGCCCGCATTAAGTCAACAGCCAGTTTCGCTGATCTTGTGAATGAGGGCGTACGTCAAGCCTATCTCGATCCGGACAATCCCCTTCGGGCATCGATCGTTGCGGATCCCCTCGCTAGACGGGTCAACACCCGCGACAACACGCCGGCAGTTGTCCATGTCGACTTGGTGCAAGGTGACCAGATTGAGATCACTATCGCCGCAAAAGGCGGCGGGTCCGAGAACAAGGCACGTTTTACCACCCTCAATCCCAGCGCCTCCGTTTCCGACTGGGTGGTCAATACCGTTTCGACCCTGGGCAGCGGATGGTGTCCGCCTGGGCTGATCTCTGTTGGTATCGGTGGTAGCGCTGAAAAGGCGATGCTGCTGGCCAAGGAAGCCATGAACGAGCCCATCGATATGGCGGAACTGATCGCAAGGGGGGCGTCAAGCCCAGAACAGGGACTGCGGATTGAGCTTTATGAGCGGATCAACGCGCTTGGCATCGGCGCCCAAGGGCTTGGTGGTCTGACGACAGTCGTTGACGTCAAGGTTGCGACCTATCCTACTCATGCGGCGTCCAAGCCTGTGGCGCTCATCCCGCAATGCGCCGCCAACCGGCACCTGAAGTTTACTTTGGACGGCTCTGGACCCATCAGCCTCCAGCCGCCCGATTTGCGCGAATGGCCCGACATCGGAGCCGACGAATTGAACCCAGCCGGCGTCCGGCGGGTCAATTTAGATACGCTGACGAAGGAAGAGACGGCATCGTGGCGCTGCGGTGAAACGCTCCTGCTGTCTGGAAAGATGCTGACGGCCCGTGACGCTGCCCACAAACGAATGGTCGAACTGATCGATGCCGGCAAGCCGCTTCCAGTCGATCTGCGGGGACGCGTGATCTACTACGTCGGTCCCGTCAGGGCAGTGAGGAATGAGGTCGTTGGACCCGCCGGTCCAACAACCTCCAGCCGCTTGGACGATTTTACGGACAAGGTGCTCGCCGAAACCGGCCTTTTCGCGATGGTGGGCAAAGCGGAGAGGGGACCGGCGGCCATCGCATCGATTGTAAGACACAAAACGCCATACCTTGCTGCAGTGGGTGGCGCTGCGTACCTGATTTCAAAGTCGATTAAGGCGGCGCGGATTGTCGCCTTTGAAGACCTGGGCATGGAAGCCATCTATGAATTCGATGTGCAGGACATGCCCGTCATCATGGCTGTCGATGTTGAGGGAAACTCCATTCACAATTCCGGGCCTCTTGAGTGGCGTAAGCGTATGGCGGCCGACAGCATCGCACGCAACATCGGTGTTTGAGTCTTTCCGGTTGGGCGATTTCGGCCAGACCCCAGCGCCAAATTGTCGGGGAAGCCGTAAGACGAGTGGCATTTGCGGTGCCCTGCGCCTCGGCGAGCCGGACGAGCAAGGCCTTCAATTCACCCCAATAGCTGAATGTGCCAGTGAATACTGCATTGAGTATGCCGTCCACCCGATCGAGGCTCGATTGCAGTCGCGCATCTATCAAGTACGGGTAGCGGAGATTCAAGAAAATGGGTTATCTATTTATCAGGAGGTCTCCGCCGCCGCCGACTTCCTCTCCAGCTGCATCATTGCCCCGTTAGGCGTCGGGGCGATAGCCAAATTACTTCTGCAGCTTTTCTCAGCGGATCACTCTCCCTCAGTTGATTTTCGTACCCATTCTAGCACATCTCGGGCCTGGAACGGATGCCTTCCACTACTACATTCGGTCGTTTCAATTGATGTTAGAATTGATCGGCACACGACGCGCTGTCGATCGCTGCTTGAGAGCAACAGGTTATGAAGTCGAAACCCGATCCCGTGCAACTCGACAGTTGGGACCTCCGGATTCTCTCCGAAATTCAGGCAGACGGTCGGATTTCAAAAAGTGAGCTTGCAAAACGAGTTCATCTTTCGGCGTCGGCCTGTTCGGAGCGGCTCCGAGCACTCAAGGCCGCAGGGATTATTGAGGGATTCTATGCGCGACTGAGTCCTGCCCTCATCGGCGGCATGATCTTTGTGATGGTGGAGGTCGTGCTGGATCGTCATCGTCTTGAGGACCAACGACACTTCGAAACTGCAATCGAAGAGATTCCGGAAATCCTGGACTGCTGGGCAATTGGGGGGCGCGTCGATTATCTGATGCGGGTCGCATCTCGTTCTATGGCCGCCTATCAGGATTTCATGGAGGGACTGCTGCAGGCAGGCTTGGGGATTGATCAATACTATAGCCTTGTCGTCACGAAACCAGTGAAGTCCAATTCACCGATACCCTTGTCCGCCCTGAGGCAACGGTGAAACCGAAAAGCTTAAGTTTCCACGGCGTTTGGCCCGGATCCCGTAGATTCGTCGGCAAAAAGCACCCATTCCGACGAAACTCAAGGGACATTTGCGGTATACTCTTGCTGGAAAGAGGTGGCCGAGCGCTATCCGCCAGTTGATGGCGAGGAAGGACGATGCGCTTGAGCAATCTGGAACCGATCAATTCCAGGAGACGGATCGAAGCAGCCATCGGACGCACTTGGCCAGCACGGTTGCGGCGAGAAGCCAAACCGGATCGTGCCTGGTGGAGGAGGCGTCCATATGTGAGATGCGAAATGCCGAAAAAATGCCTCTACCGCTACTTCAAGGGGGGAACTTTCGCCCTGGATTGGCGATCAGTGACGATTGAGCTTAGTCGCGGTCAGCGCACCCGTGTAGGGGCGAAAATCTACAGCGAGGATTTGGCAAGCCGACGGGTAGCGGGAGTGCAAGCTGGTCTGCTCGGCCCTGGCGAGCAAACCGGCCCTCGACGCCTGCGGATATTGGGAGATCGCTCCATCGCCTTTTTACGTCGTAAATTCGTTGCTGATCGAGATCAGGAGCTCGTCTGCCCTGTTTGACATTGCTGGTCTCCGCAGCCTTCTGAGCGAGGAGCATCGCTGAGCCGCGGTCGCGGGTGACAAGGCCGGTCACGCCTGCCAGCCGAGTGGTCTTCGAAAAGGTGGAGGTTGCGCTACCGGCTGGAGAGAATGGTGCCAGTTTTCACAAGACAAGGGGTCGCTTAATCGAATGGGCGTTTAGTTCATAGATTGCGAACAGATCATGGGGGATTTGAATAGTGCTACTGACTGAGGCAGAGCTGAAAAAAGTTGCGAATGCCAGTCGAGGGCATAGAGCCGCATCGATCGTTCTAAAGGAAGAGATGGCCGCAGCTACAGCCAGATCGTCATTCGACGTTTTTCTGTCACATTCGTTCAAGGACGCAGAGATCGTTCTCGGTGTGAAGCGAATTTTTGAGGAGCTTGGGTTCACTGCTTATGTAGATTGGATCGAAGATTCACAATTGGACCGCACAAAGGTTTCCTCGGCCACTGCCGAGTTGCTGCGGACCCGTATGAGGCAGTCAAAGACGCTAATCTATGTGCATTCAAACAATTCTCCAGGATCCAGATGGATGCCTTGGGAGCTTGGCTTTTTCGATGGCTTTCGGACCGCGGTAGCAGTTCTCCCCGTGGCAAAAAATTCTTCCGAAACATTCTGTGGGCAAGAATTTTTGGGCCTATACCCGTACATCGATGGGACCGGACCTGCAGTCCTGTTTATAAACAGAGGGACCGCGTCTAGCTCAAGACTAGGCTCTGTAAGCTCGACTGCAAATGTTACGTTTGCCAAATCATGGCTTAAAGAATTTGCTGGCACAAAATAGAATGGTGCTCTGAAGTGAAATATCCTGGACTCTATAATAGCGCCGACGTGGCATCCAACGAGCAGCAGGCGACGTTTCTCCGCCTGATCCGGGCAGAGTACGTTCTTCTTTTTTTAGCGTCGGTGCTCTCTTTGGACTTGTCGCCATCAAAAGCCTATTTCGGTGTCTATGCTGCGGTATTTCTTTGCTCAATGGGAGTCCTCATTTTCCGGTCGGTCACAAAGCCCGAGCAGGTCTGGTATCAGGCTCGAGCTCTTGCAGAGTCGGTGAAGACATTGACTTGGCGCTTCGCGATGCGAGCACAGCCGTTCGATGACGCGCGCGCCGCTGACGCCAGAGCTGATTTTCGAAAGCTCATGGAAGGTATCCTTGATAGCAATCGTCACCTTGGTAGCGCGTTGAGCGGCACCGATTCAGCATCCCCCCAAACAACCGACCAGATGATGTCGATAAGGGACTCCCCGCTAAAAGAAAGAAAAGACATATATCTGCAGAGACGAATCTGCGACCAGCGGAAGTGGTACGAGAAGAAGGCGCGCTCGAACAAGAGGTCCGCGAAAGTCTGGATGGGCCTTGGTATTTTTGCATACGCTCTGGGATTCTCGTTCATCGTAGTACGCATCGCTGACCCCGCGATGCCTGGCTGGCCGACCGAGCCGCTAATTGTCATCGCCGCCTCGCTTATCGGGTGGACCCAGATCAAGAAATTTAACGAATTGGCATCGGCTTACACGTTGACAGCTCACGAGATCGGCTTGACTGCCGACCTTATTACGGACGCCAACTCGGATGAGGCATTCTCCGCCGCGGTGAACGAAGCCGAACTGGCTTTCTCACGGGAGCACACCCAGTGGGTTGCTCGTCAAAACAACTAAGAGACAACAATGGCATACAGCGATCCGACCTATGTAATATTTGACGGCGATGAAGACGCTTGGGCATACCGCTTTATGAAAGGGTGGAATGCCAGCGAGAATGTGAGTTTTGAATTCGCGAACGCTCACGATCTGGACAATATGACGAGCCGAGCACAGGACGAAGATTATGTTAAACGCAATCTTCGCAACAGAATGAATGGATCGAGCCAGGTACTTGTCCTGATCGGTGAGAAAACGAAAAACCTTTTTCGCTTCGTGCGCTGGGAAATGGAATTGGCCCTTGATCTAGGTCTGCCGATAATCGCAGCAAACCTTAACGGCTCGCGGCAACAAGATGCGAGCTGTCCGCCTATCATCAGGGACAAATGTGTTGTGCACGTGCCGTTCAAGATGAAGGCCATCAAGCACGCGCTAGCCAATTGGCCCAGCGAATTTCATCGGCTTTCAAACGCTCAGCGTGGCGATGGCGCCAGGAGCTATGGCGAAAGCACCTATCGCGATCTCGGCTTATAATCGCCCACCTAAAAGCACTTAGCCGCCAAAACATCCTCGCCATCCGCTGGCGGCGACTAGCCTTAGCAACGTCCCCCAGCGTGTTCCGAGCTTGCCGAGCGATGATAAGAAGAGACGTCCGATTTGCTGAGTTTGGCTGAAAGCTGCAGGTCATGTGCAACCTATTAGAGGAGCCCCGCTCGAAGCGTCGGATCGTCAGACAAGATCATGTCGCGCGAGGGCGCTGGTTTCGCGAGGAAAAGGAGCGGCTGTTCGATGTTTGAGGCTTGATCCAGCGTTTCGAGACTGCACGAGCGGCCAGCATTGATGGAGGCAGCTTTTCAGGCCGCGCAATTCTGTCGGCTCGCCCCCTCCTGCGAGCCGCAGCTCGGCTCGCCCTGCGCAGCAACCACGAATTTGCGATCGCAAGAAAGGCAACACGCTCACGATAGAACTTGGCGGCGCTGGTCGGCTGCGAATCAAGATGTCAATGGCAAGGAGCTCTCGCCGCGCGTCTTTGCCGGGCCGAACCTTCTGGCTATGCTCCTTCGAGAAGTCTGCCGAGCACCAGCCGCCGCACCGCCAAAGCGATCAATATGCGCGAGGGCACGACCTCAGCCTCTCAGCGCTGGCCAACCAGGTTGGAGCCTGTGCCGCGGCACGGAACCCGCTGCCTGCTGATCGAGGCGAATGTGCTTTGCCCCTGATCACCTGCATTACCACCCTTGGGAACGGCAAGACCGATCCGGACCGTCAGAATGTAAGGGATGACCGGCAGTTCGGCGGAACATGGCCGCCGGCGCTCTATCGTGCCTCGCGCGGCCGGCGGGAACAGCGTCCCGAGCGCTATTCATCCGTCAATATCGCCCGCTAATCGGGCACTATGCTGGGCGCATGCGCGTCGTAAGCTGTTCGTGTTTGCATGACGCGCCCCCGACCCTCGGCTAAGGCGAACGTGACGCCTTAGTTTTCACGGCAATTCGGGCCGATCCCGCGAATTTCACGGCGAATAACCTGCATTCCCGAGAAACTCAAGGGACGTTTCCGGTATGCTATTTGCTAAACAGGTGGCTGGCCGAGTGCCCTCCGCCAATTTATCGCGAGGAGAGGGACATGCGCTTGAGCAATCTGGGAACCGAGCAACTCCGGGAGAAGGATAGAAGCTTCGTCTTCCATCCTTCTACGCATTTGGCCAAGCACAGCCGAGGCGAAACGCCAAATAGGATTATGGCCGGTGCGGAAGGCGTCTATATCTGGGACACCGAAGGCCGAAGGAGCCTCGACGGTTTCGGAGGACTCTACTGCGTCAACATGGGATATGGATGCACGGAGATCGCCGAGGCCATTGCCAGGCAAGCACACGAATTGCCGTTCGCACACGTCTATGCCAGCCAAGGTACGGAGCCGGTCGCCCTGTTGGCAGAGGCCGTGGTCGAGTATTTCGGTCAGAACATGCGAAGGGTCTATTTCGGCCTCTCCGGTTCCGATGCCAACGAAACCAACATCAAGCTGGTCTGGTACTATAATAACATTCTTGGCCGGCCCGAAAAGAAAAAGATCATCTCGCGAAATCGCGGCTATCACGGGTCTGGATTGGTCACGGGTAGCCTAACTGGCCTTCCCTTCTTTCACAATTTCTTCGACCTGCCTCTGGATTTGGTGCGCCATACAACCACGCCGCACTATTACCGCCAGGCGCGTGTCGAGGAGAGCGAGGAAGCGTTCTCCCGGCGCTGTGCCGATGAGCTTGAAGCCTTGATCCTGGCCGAAGGACCGGAAACGGTTGCAGCTTTTATCGGAGAGCCGGTACTTGGGACAGGAGGTATTGTGCCGCCCCCCAAAGGGTACTGGACGTCCATTCAAGCGGTGCTCGACAAATACGATATCCTTCTAATCGCGGATGAAGTGGTCTGTGGCTTCGCGCGAACCGGCGAGAAGTTCGGTTCCCACCTGTATAACATGCGTCCGGATTTCGTGACCATCGCAAAGGGTTTGAGTTCCGCCTACCTCCCCATCTCCGGGTCAATCATTGGCGACCGTGTCTGGTCGGTTTTGGAACAAGGAACTGAGAAGCACGGCGCACTCGGCCACGGCTGGACATATTCGGGGCACACGCTTTGTGCCGCAGCCGCGCTCGCCAATATTCGACTGCTTAAAGAAAAAAATATTCTGGAGCATGTCCGCGATGTTGGACCGTATTGGCAAGACCGGATGAAGGCCGAGCTGGCGGGACATCCCATCGTTGGTGAAGTTCGCGGAGTGGGTATCCTGTCGGCCGTGGAGATGATGCGGGACCCAAAACAAAGGATACCATTCGAACCCGACCTTCAGGTCGGGGTGCGCACTGCAGCTGCTCTGTTTGAGAATGGCGTCATCGGACGGGCCATGCCGCATGGCGACATCCTCGGTTATGCCCCCCCCCTGATCATTACCCGAAAAGAGATCGACATCATTGTCGACGCGACGGTAAAGTCGGTCGATACCACCTATCGCGCGCTGAAGGCCGAGGGTGCCGTATGATTTTGCGATCGCGAAGGAGCGAGTCCGGAGGCAGGCATGTCCCTGCGCGCTACTGCGCCGAGCAGACCCAAAACTGTTGAATTCCAGATATCTGATCTTGAGCATGCTCCGGGCTATTTCAGTCACGATTTGTAACCGAATCAGTTCTGCCGCCGCTGTCCTGTTGCCCAACGACCAGGACCTCTGTGCGGCGCGCCCTGCGGGTGTACCTCCCCGCCGGCAGGGCGCCCTTTTTGACCCACGTAATCAGTATCATTATGGCCCGTGCGGGATCGAGGGTCTGGTAAAGGTCATCTGCACGTTCCGATGCAGATTGAGCTTAGACGTGCCCTTTACATCATTGCAGCGGGCCATAATCATTGCGGTGAATTTTATCACGTCAGGTATATAGAAGGACGATACTCACACGCCACCCCGTTCACAAGGAAAGGCATTTTAATATTGTTGAGACGATTTGCCTATCAAAGAAAAGAAAGCATCGCAACACTTCTTTGCGGATCACGGCGCCCCGGGTGGGGGATGAGCGGCTATCCGAATTGTTATGCTAATGCCGACCCAAATTCCTGCAAAAGCTGGGGTCAATGATGGCTTTTGGTCAGCGCAGGATGATTTCTCCTGATTTGGTCGGTGCAGGGGCGGTCATGATTTAATGCATGGAGATTCTCTGATTGAGCTGTTGAGATCATGAGGCGTCTGCCAGACGCCCATCGGGTGAGCCCAGCATGATTGGGATGACCGACGAAGATCGAAAGTGTGGCAGCATTCTGGAGCCCGGTCAGCCCAGCGACGCCCGCGAATTCAATCACGTTTGTCGGGACATACACGACGCAGCCGGAAGGCGTGCAGAAAGAGGAAGAATCGAGCGCGACGATGACGAGGCACATGCCACTTGTTTTCGAGACATTCCTTGAAAGACTGTCACAGAGTATCGATGAGGCAGATTTCCGGGATGCCATGGCTGAGGCGGCCGGACGACTTGACCTAATCTTCTTTGCCTACCTCTCCTTGCCAGCACGGCCTTCCGGCAAACCGAGGTTAATTTCAAACTATCCACCCCGCTGGACCAGACAGTATCTGGAAAATCAGTATGAGAAACTCGATCCTGTGGTCTTGCGTGCTCGAAATGGCGGCTGCCCGTTTCACTGGGGATCGAATTTGGGAGGCGATAAAATGTCGCCGGCTCAACAGCAGCTATTCGATGAGGCGGCTCAATTCAGCATCTGCTGCGGTTTGACGATCCCAATTGTCGATCTCCGCGGCCGCATCGCTGCGGTTACTTTTGCCGCCGATGAGCCTCGTCCAGTATTTCTTCGGGTCGCTGAGCGGTACGAACAAGCTCTTCAACTGATGGCGGCCTGCTTTCATCGTTGCGTTCGCCGCAAATTGCCGAGCGATCGAACAGTGGATGGGGTTTCGCTGACATCCCGCGAATATGAGTGCCTGAGGTGGGCAGCGCGGGGTAATTCAGCCTGGGTGACCGGCCGCATCTTGGGTATCAAGCCACGCACGATCGCTTTTCATTTGGACAATGCCAAGAAGAAGCTAGGCGTGCGAACCCAAAATCAGGCTATAGCCCTTTTGGGGTCCGAAGGGTCCTCAATTGTCTGAGAAGCTTTTTGATCCCCTTGTGCTCGGGCCATTCGATCGCGCGCTTTGTATCGAGCGTTGACTGGATGCCGAGATCTTCTGTTCCGCCGGCTCGGGCGATGCAGCCGTATTCTTCCAGTCCGCGCCGGTGATCATAGTCTATGGGTGCTCGAGCGGGTGTGTCGTCGCTGACGAGCTAGTTGTGGAGCCTCAACAGGTTGTCCTCGGTTAGAGCGAGGCGACTGATAGGTGTTTTGGACTTTAGGCTCCCGTGGGGACGGTGCCAATTGTATCTGTGCAGCCAGACCGGCAACTCTGCGGCGCGGTG
>NZ_RZOM01000900.1:0-2568 GCF_003999175.1 Mesorhizobium sp. M7A.F.Ca.ET.027.03.2.1
CGAAGGAGGCGACCATCAGCGTCTGGTCGGTGCCGGTGCCGCGCTTGACGGCAGCGATCAGGCCCATGCTGAGGCCGAGCAGCAGCTCGCACAGGATGGCGCCGACCATCAGCAACAGGCTTGCCGGCAGCCGTGAGACGATCAGCTCGGTGACTTCGGAGCGCTGGATGTAGGAGCGGCCGAGATCGCCGCTGATGAGCTTCGTAAGATAGCGCCAGTACTGGACGATGAAGGGCTGGTCGAGGCCGAGCTGCTGGCGGATGTTCTCGACCGTCTGCGGCGTGGCGCTGCGGCCGGCGATCTGGCGCACCGGGTCGGCCGGCAAGAGATAGAGCAGCGCGAAGGTGATCAGCGAGACGCCGAGCAGGATCAGCAGCGACTGGATCAGGCGGCGGCCTAGATAGGCGATCATGCCCGGCCCCTTTGCGTCGGATCGAGGATGTCGCGCAGCGCGTCGCCGATCAGGTTGAAGGCCAGTGCCAGCGCCAGGATCGCCGCACCGGGGAAGAACACCAGCCAGGGTGCTGCCTGGAAGTAGGTCTGGTTCTCGAAGATGATGTTGCCCCAGGACGCGGTCGGCGGCTGCACGCCAATGCCGAGGAAGGAGAGCGTCGCCTCCAACAGCACCGTGGTCGAGATGCCGAGCGTGCCCCAGACGATGATGGTCGGCAGGAGATGCGGCAGGATGTGGCGAAACAGGATGCGCGGTGCGCTCGCCCCGATGGTGCGCTCGGCGTCGATGAACTCGCGTTCGGCGAGCGAAGAGGTCTCGGTGTAGATAACGCGGGCGGTCTGCACCCAGTTGACCAGGGCGATGACCATGGCGACGATCCACAGGCTTGGCTCGAACACCGCGGCCAGGCAAATGGCGAGCAGCAGTGCCGGAAACGCCATCATCAAATCGGTGAAACGCATCAGCGCACTGCCGATCCAGCCACGGAAATAGCCGGCGACAACACCGACCAGCGTGCCGATGAACAGCGCCACGCCATTGGCGACGATGCCGATGATCAGCGAGGTGCGGGCGCCGTAGAGGATGCGGGTCAACAGGTCGCGGCCGAGCAGGTCGGTGCCCAGCCAGAATTTTGCATCCGGCGGCAAGGGCGAGCCCTCGATGGTCAGGCCGTCGAACATCTGCTCATTGGGATCGTAGCCGGTCAGCCATGGCGCCAGCACGGCGCCGGCAACGACAATGGCGACAATGACCAGCCCGAGCAGCGCCAGACGACGCTTGACCAGCCGGCGCCAGACGCCGGCGCGCGGCTTGACCGGCATGCGCCCGGCCGCCGGGAGATCAGGCGCGATGGGACTGGTCATCGCCGCCTTCTTCCCCCGTTGCTTCTTCCGTCATTGCCACGATCCGGCGCGCCGCGTCCTCGACACTGATCTGCCAGCTCATCGCCAGCGAGCGCAGCTGCGCATAGGCGCGGCCGTCATCGGTGCCTTTCGAAAGGGCCGTCACCGCGCGTACGATGGTCTGGCGCTCGGCGACGCGTTGGCGAAGCGAAGCAATTTCGCCGGCTAAGTGTTTGCGTGCCTCAAAACTCTGGCGCGCGATCAGCAGCGCGCTGTAGACGCCGGCATTGCCGACCGGCTTCAGCAGTTGCGCGTCGGCCTTGTGCGACAACGCCCATTCGATGCGGCCAGGCGCCTCGGAGCCGATCAGCGCCACCAGCGGCATCGGCGCTTCGCCCGGTTTCCACGGGAATTGCTCGTCAAAGCCGAGATCGGCGTCGAAGAAGACGAAATCAGCGGCCAACGCCTCGGGCGGCAATTCCGGCCAGCAGTCCAGCGTGATCAGGCCGATGGCCGACAATTGCCTGGTGATCGCCTGCACCGTCGGATGCGGGCGATGCAGGATGAAGGCCCTGGCGCCGCCGAGATTGGGGATGCGTGGTGTTCTCGTCACGACACTACCCTCAGGCGCGGCCGGCCGAATGTTTTTGCCGGGTCGTAGCGCGACAGATAAGGATCCGGCGCGACCTCGTCTTCGCGGCTGACGACCTCGAAGAAGCCGTCAGCGATGCGCCCAATGATCACCGGCAATGTCGCGTGCTGGGAGTGGGCGTCGATGGCGATCGGCCCGAGCCGGGTCGAGAAGCGCCGTTCGGCGAAGGTTTTTGAGAATTCCGCCTGGCCGGCGTCAGGATCGCGCGAGAGCACGTCGGCCATCACCTGCACGGAGGCATAGGCGGAGGCCTCGAAGGACGAGGCGAAGGCGGCCGGGCGCGGCGCGAAATACGGCCCAACCGACAAATGCCCTTTCCCGGATTCGCCGATCGCCGGCAGCTCGCCTTCAGTGAGGTTGCAGGAGATGACGGGACAGACTTCCGGGCTGAAGGCGGCATCCTCGTCGCCCAGGTCGCGATAGGCTGCCAGGAAGGCGTAGGACGAGGTGCCGATCAGATTGTTGAGGATGAAGTTCGGCCGCGTCGCGCGGATCTCCGCGATCAGGCGCGACACGTCGGTCTCGCCGATGCGCAGGTAGCGCTCGCCCAGCACCTTGCCGCCGGCATCGGCGATCAGGTCGCGCGCCACGCGGTTCATCTCCCAGCCCCAGATATAGTT
>NZ_RZOM01000901.1:0-2560 GCF_003999175.1 Mesorhizobium sp. M7A.F.Ca.ET.027.03.2.1
CGCTATGCCAAGGACGCAACGATCTTCGAGCAGGAGGCCGAGGCCCATTCCTTCTTCGTGTTGATCGCCGGTCACATCCGGGTGGTCCGCACCACGCCGGACGGACAGCAGGTCATCGCCAGATACATTAGCGAAGGCGAGATCTTTGGCGTCGCCGCGGCACTTGGCCGGACGGCCTACCCCGCCAGTGCTGTCGCGGCGGTGGATTGCGTGGTGCTGGCCTGGCCCAACGCTCTTTGGCCGGAGTTGGCGCGTCGGTTCCCGGTGTTTGGAGCAACCACCTACAGGACGGTTGGAAGCAGGCTGCAGGAGACCCAGACGCGCGTGGTGGAGATGTCGACGGAACAGGTGGAGCAGCGGGTTGCGCATGCGCTGCTGCGATTGGCAAACCAGACCGGCCGAAAGACCGATAGCGGCGTCGAAATCGACTTTCCGATCTCGAGACAGGACATCGCCGAGATGACCGGGACGACGCTGCACACGGTCAGCCGGCTGCTGAGCCGGTGGGAAGACGATGGAATAATTGTCAGCGGACGCCAGAAAGTCACGGTCAAGGATGCGCATCGCCTTGTGGTTCTCGCGGAGAATCGGGACAAGCGCTGATCCTCACCGTTCTCCTCGAACGGCCGCTTCGAGTTCGCCCAGAAAGTCGCCCTCATCGATCCGATGTTCCCGGCAGGCTTCAGCCACGGTATGGAATGTGCCGATCGGACAGCCGACGCACAGCATCTTGTATCTCAGCACCACAGCCACCGTTGCCGGCCATTTCCTCATGATTTCGTCAACGACCATGTCTGGGTCGATCGAACTGCGCTGTTCCATGATCAGGTCTCCGCGTTTTGCGAAGCCTCTTCATAAATCGCGTTCGGACCGCTCTCGTTGCGCTTTCGCAATCTGAAATGATTCAGATCAAGACGCGGCGTGCGCGATCTCGATAAGCAACGGGATAAAGTATTTGAGGAGGTTGGCATGCAAGCCAAAGCCATAATGACCACACCGGTCGTTGCAATAGATCCGTCTGCCTCGATCGTCGAAGCGGCCAGATTAATGCTCTCCAGCAAGATCAGCGGGCTTCCCGTCATTCGCAGCGACGGCGCGCTGGTGGGCATTATCAGCGAGGGTGATTTCCTACGCCGCGCAGAGTTGGGCACTCAGCGCAAGCGCCCACGCTGGCTGGAGTTTCTTGTCAGCCCGGGAAGAGTTGCCGAAGAATATGTCCTGGCCAACGGACGGCGGGTCGAGGACGTGATGACCGACAGCGTTGTCACGGCATCCCCCAATGCATCGCTTGCCGAGGTCGTCGAGTTGATGACGCATCACTGCATCAAACGCATCCCGATCGTCGACGGCGACAAAGTTGTCGGAATGATTGCCCGCTCCGATCTTCTTCGTGCGCTGCTTCACACGCAGCCAGCCTCGACCCCAACGGCCATTGACGACGAACGGATACGCCGGAGCATCGTCGCGGAGCTTGCAGCGCAGAAGTGGGCTGGAAATGATCTGATCAATGTCAGTGTCGACAAAGGGATCGTAAAACTGAGCGGCGCCATCTTCGACGAACGCGAGCGCCGGGCAGCCATCGTCGCGGCCGAAAACGTCGCCGGCGTCAAAGGCGTTGAGGACAATCTATTTTGCGCCGAGCCGTTGTCCGTCATCCTGGTCTCGTAGCCAAGGGCTACCCCCCACCATTTTCCCAAGGCGAACTGCGTGCGTAGCCGCTCGACGACTAACGCTGGCCGGCCGCATGCTGCAGCCGTGCGATCAGGTCGCGGTTGCGGCAATAATCTGGCGGAGCATCGGTTTGCTCGTGTTGATCGAGCCAAGTCGAGCATTCGTCCTGATGGCCGCAGGATCGGCAGCGGTTGACCGCCCGATCGGTGACGGCTGCATGGTCCGCCACCACTTTCAACTGCCTGTCGACACCAAGCTTGCGCATCATGCGACCCATCAACGCGGCCCTGGCGTCGACTGAAATCAGATAATCGAGAAAGCTCATCTTGGTCACTCCTGCCTTTTGAGAATCATAGCCATGCAGGCGGCCAACGACTTGATCTCGGTCAACAGACGGAGCCGTTGCCAGGCCAAGGCGGCGAAGGGGGTAGATTGAAGTTCCTGAACCCACCGCCGCGCACTCGGCTGCTGGGACGTCGACCCATCAATACGACATGAAGCGGTTGATGCCGCTTTCCTCAATCAGCGAGCGCGTGACCCCGCCGAACGCCCATTCCCGCAGACGGCTGTGCCCATAGGCACCCGAGACGATCAGGTCCGCATGGATCGACCGCGCAAATATCAGCAACTGATCGCCGTCAGCCTCGCCGGCAATCAGTTCGGTTCGTGCCATGATGCCGTGATGTTCCAGAAAAACCGCGATATCGGCGAGACTGTCGCGGATGCTCTCGTCGCGGTCCGTATCGATTGTGGCAACGACGACTTCGTTGGCCTTGGCCAGAAGGGGCAACGCATCTGCTATCGCCCGCCGTGCTTCCCTCGTGTCTTTCCAGGCAACCAGCACGGTTTTCGCCATGACATGTTCGACATTGCTCGCGGCGACCAGGAC
>NZ_RZOM01000902.1:0-2560 GCF_003999175.1 Mesorhizobium sp. M7A.F.Ca.ET.027.03.2.1
TTGCGGTACCATGGATACGGCCCTTGAACTGCTTGCGGAACTTTGTGCGCTTTGGCTGCAGCATCGTTCTAACTCCAAATTCCTAAATGTCTCAGGCGTTTTCGCGACGACGACCGCGTTCGCGATCACCACCACCGCCATGCGCTGCGTCGCTTTCGCTGGCCCGACGCTCCGAAGCCATCGGGTCATGCTCAAGGATTTCGCCCTTGAACACCCAGACCTTGACGCCGCAGATGCCATAAGCCGTGTGCGCTTCGGCCGTACCGTAGTCGACGTCCGCACGCAGCGTATGCAGCGGCACGCGGCCTTCGCGATACCATTCCATGCGCGCGATCTCGGCGCCGCCGAGGCGGCCGGCGCAGTTGATGCGGATGCCTTCGGCACCGAGGCGCATCGCCGACTGAACGGCACGCTTCATGGCGCGGCGGAACGCGATACGACGCTCGAGCTGCTGGGCGATCGACTGGGCGACCAGGGTCGCGTCGATTTCCGGCTTGCGCACTTCAACGATGTTGAGGTGCGTCTCGGACTTCGTCATCTCCATCAGCTTCTTGCGAAGCTTCTCGATGTCGGCGCCCTTCTTGCCGATGATCAGACCCGGGCGCGCGGCGTGGATGGTGACGCGGCACTTCTTGTGCGGACGCTCGATCACGACCTTCGAGATGGCAGCCTGCTTGAGCTCCTTCTCGAGATACTTGCGGATCTTGATGTCCTCATGCAGCAGCTTGCCGTACTCGCCGGTGTTCGCGAACCAGCGCGAATCCCAGGTGCGGTTGATGCCGAGGCGAAGACCGATCGGATTGACTTTCTGGCCCATTATGCGGCCTCCCCTTTTTCTTCGACTTCACGAACGACGATCGTGAGGTGCGAGAACGGCTTCTCGATACGGCTGGCGCGACCGCGGCCACGGGCATGGAACCGCTTCATGACGATCGACTTGCCGACATAGGCTTCCGCCACGATCAGTGCATCGACATCCAGGTCGTGGTTGTTTTCCGCGTTGGCGATTGCCGATTCCAGCGTCTTCTTGACCGTGCCGGAAATCCGCTTGGCCGAGAATTCGAGATCGGAAAGCGCTGTCGCGACCTTCTTGCCGCGGATCAGCGCGGCAACGAGGTTGAGCTTCTGCGGGCTGATACGGATCGTGCGCAATACGGCGCGCGCTTCGTTATCAGCAAGCCTGCGCGGAGCTTTGGCCTTGCCCATGATTATTTCCTCTTCGCCTTCTTATCCGCGCCGTGACCGTAATAGGTCCGGGTCGGAGCGAATTCACCGAACTTGTGACCGACCATGTCCTCGTTCACCGAGACGGGAACATGCTTCTGGCCGTTGTAGACACCGAAGGTGAAGCCGACGAACTGCGGCAGGATGGTGGAGCGACGGCTCCACATCTTGATCACCTCATTGCGACCACCTTCACGAACCTTGTCCACCTTCTTGAGAAGGTAGCCGTCAATGAAGGGGCCTTTCCAAATCGAACGAGTCACTTGGCGTTACCTCTTCTTAGCTCTTGCGCTGATGGCGCGAGCGCAGGATGAACTTGTCGGTCGCCTTGTTGGACCGCGTCTTCTTGCCCTTGGTCGGCTTGCCCCAGGGCGAAACCGGATGGCGGCCACCCGATGTGCGGCCTTCGCCGCCGCCGTGCGGATGGTCGACCGGGTTCATGGTCACGCCGCGATTGTGCGGACGCTTGCCACGCCAAACCGTGCGACCGGCCTTGCCGTCATTGATGTTGCCGTGGTCCGGATTGGACACGGCGCCGACAGTGGCCATGCAGGAGCCGTGAACGACACGCTGCTCGCCCGAATTGAGGCGCAGGATCGCCATGCCCTGGTCACGACCGACCAGCTGACCGTAACCACCTGCCGAACGGGCGACCTGAGCGCCCTTGCCCGGCTTCAGCTCGATGTTGTGGACGATGGTGCCGACCGGCATCGAAGCCAGCGGCATCGCATTGCCCGGCTTCACGTCGACCGATTCACTGGAGACGATCTTGTCGCCGGGGGCCAGACGCTGCGGAGCGATGATGTAGGACAGCTCGCCATCGTCATACTTGATCAGCGCGATGAAGGCGGTGCGGTTCGGATCGTATTCAATGCGCTCGACCGTGCCGACGACGTCGAACTTGCGGCGCTTGAAGTCGATGATGCGGTACGAACGCTTGTGACCACCGCCGATGAAGCGGGCGGTGATGCGACCGTGATTGTTGCGGCCGCCCGACTTGGTCAGGCCTTCGGTCAGACCCTTGACGGGCTTGCCCTTGTAAAGACCCGAGCGGTCGACGATGACCAGCTGACGGGTGCTGGGCGTTACCGGGTTGAATTTTTTCAGTGCCATTGTTCTGTCCTCGCGGCCTTGCTCAGAGACCCGTCGCGACGTCGATCGACTGACCATCGGCCAGCGTCACAACCGCCTTCTTGACGTCGCTCTGGCGGCCAACCGTGCCACGGAAGCGCTTGATCTTGCCCTTGCGGACAAGCGTGTTCACGGCCATCACCTTGACGCCGAACAGCGCTTCGACGGCGGCCTTGATTTCCGGCTTCGACGCCTTCTTGGCGAC
>NZ_RZOM01000903.1:0-2560 GCF_003999175.1 Mesorhizobium sp. M7A.F.Ca.ET.027.03.2.1
TCCCTACGCGGAGATCTTCATCATCCGCCAGGGCACCGGCCTGTTCACTGTCGGCGACCAGGAGATCGAGGCATCTGCCGGCCAGATCCTGATCGTGCCGCCCAACACGCCGCACAAATTCACCAATCTCGGCCCAGGCCCGCTGGAGACGACCGACATCCATGAAAACGGCAGCTTCATCACCGAATGGCTGGAGTGACCCCTATTTCGCGCCGAGCCTGGCCAGCACCGCTTTCGGGATGTTGTATTCACGAATGACGGCATCGTGCTTGCGCAAGCCGCACAACTCGCGCTGGATGAAATAGCCATGCACCGCCTCGGCGGCATCCTTGAGCAGCCGGGGGCGCAGTTGCTCGTCGGCATTGTCGCGCAGCCTGGCCAGCGTTTCCTCTACCCGCTGGCCGGCGCGGCCGAGTGCTGCCGCCTTTTCCGCCAATATTTCATGGCCGAGCGCGTCGAAGGCGGCTTCAGCGGCCGAGCCGCCGGCAAGATGAGATGGCGGACGCAAGGACATTTCAGTCTCCTTTCGCGAAAACCATGCGGTGAGTGACGAATTCTTCGCCTTCCACGTGCGTAAATCCAAGCCGTGCGTAAAAACCAAAAGCCTCTTGCGGCGCGCGGGTGTTCAGCGCGGCGAAATGGTGACGTGCCCTGTCGATAACGGTTTCGATCAGCATCCGGCCAAGGCCGGCGCGACGGTGACGCGCACTGACGAACAGGTGCCGGACCCGGCCGTGGTCCCTGGCCTCGAAATAGGGATCGATGTTCAACCCGCACACGCCGGCGAGTTCCCTTCCATCCCAGGCTCCGTACAGCGCCTCGCCCCGTTTCAGGAATTTGTTGCGGCCACTTGCCCAGCCATCCGCCAGGCGCACCAGCATCCAGTAGCCTTCCTGCCGGCTCTCTTCCTTCAGCGTGTCGAAAGCCGGCATGGTCGGTCGGAGCCGCTTGAGAACGTAGCCGACCTCTGAGATGGCGCCTGTTGATCCACCCATGGAGCTACTCCGCCGGGCGTGTCTCTTCGAGCACGCTGTCCTCGTGATAGAGAAAACCGCCGGACTGCCGCTTCCACAGCCGCGCATAGAGCCCCTCGAGTGCTACCAAATCGTCATGCGTGCCTTGCTCGACGATGCGGCCGCCGTCGAGCACCACCAGTCGGTCGAGTGCCGCGATCGTCGACAGCCGGTGGGCGATGGCGATGACCGTCTTGTTTTCCATCAGCCGCGTCAGATTTTCCTGGATCGCCGCCTCGATGTCGGAATCGAGCGCCGAGGTCGCTTCGTCGAGAATCAGGATCGGCGCATCCTTGAGGAAGACGCGGGCGATCGCCACGCGCTGGCGCTGTCCGCCTGACAGTTTGACGCCGCGCTCGCCGACAAAAGCCTCGTAGCCGGCGCGGTCCCTGTTGTCGCGCAAGGTCAGAATGAACTCGTGCGCCTCGGCCTTTTTCGCCGCCGCGATCACCTCCGCATCGGTCGCGTCTGGCATGCCGAGCTTGATGTTGTCGCGCAGTGAACGGTGGAACAGCGCCGTGTCCTGGCTGACGACGCCGATATTAGCTCGCAGCGAGTTTTGCGTGACATCGGAGACGTCTTGGCCATCGATGGTGATGGAGCCGCCCTCCAGATCGTAGAGCCGCAGGACCAGATTGGCGAGCGTCGTCTTGCCGGCGCCCGACGGTCCGACCAGCCCGACCTTCTCGCCCGGCTTGACGACAAGGTCGATGCCGTTCAGCACGCCGAACCCTTTGCCGTAATGGAACTCGACGTTCTTCACCTCGATACGCCCGCCCGCCACGACAAGTTCCTTGGCGTCGGGCGCATCGGCGAGGCCGAGCGGCTGCGAAATCAGCGCCTTGGAGTTCTCCAGCACGCCGAGGTTTCGCAAGATGCTGTTGAGCTGCATCATCAGCCGGCCGAGCAGCATGTTGAGCCGCAGCACCAGCGACAGCGTGAAGGCGACCGCGCCGACGGTGATCGAGCCCTCGACCCAGAGATAAACGGCAAAGCAGCCGATCGCCGTGATCATGATGCCCGACAGCGTCGTCAACGCCATGCGCACGCCGGTCAGCCGGCGGGTGAACGGGCGCAATGCGTCGAGGTAGATGTCGAAACCGTTCCTGATGTAGCGGTCGTCGCCGTCGGCCGAGAACAGTTTCAGCGTCTGCACGTTGGAATAGGAATCGACGATGCGGCCGGTGATCATCGAGCCGGCCTCGGCGGTTTCCTCGGCATGCTTGCGGATTGCCGGCAAGTAGAGCTTGGCCAGCCAAGCGAAAGCGGAAATCCAGATCACCACCAGCACCGCCAGCCTGAGATCGAGGCCTGCGACCAGCGCCAGCGTCGTCACCGTGTAGACAATCATGAACCAGACGACCTCGATGAAGCTTTCCATCAGGTCGCCGGTGGCTTGCCCCGCCTGCCAGACCTTTGTCGCGATGCGGCCGGCGAAATCGTTCTGGAAAAAGGCGTAGGACTGGCGCGAGACATGCCGGTGTGCCTGCCAGCGCACCAGATTGTAGAAGCCCGGCGTGATCGTCTGCTCATCGACCAGCGCCGAC
>NZ_RZOM01000904.1:0-2557 GCF_003999175.1 Mesorhizobium sp. M7A.F.Ca.ET.027.03.2.1
ATAGACAAGTTCCTGATTTTCCAGGTTTTTCGATAATGCGGCCGGGTCCGAGGCAAGCTGCCGCGCGGCGGCGTCGCCACGCCAATAGGTGAAGGAGCGTTCGGCTCCCGTCAGCGTGATGGCATAGAGGCCGGGCCGCGCGCCCGCTATGAGCGGGCTGGAGCCGATGCCAATGCCGTTTTCAGCGAAGAAATCGATCTGCCCTTGCGAGAACGGATCGTCGCCGAAGGCCGAGACATAGGTTGCCGGCCGCTCGGTGCTCAGCGCGTGCAGCGCCCACAGCGTGTTGAACGTGTCGCCGGCAAAGCCCATGCGCCAGTTCGGTCCCGTCTGGCCCGACAGTTCGAGCATGCATTCGCCGATCGAGGCGACGCCGTTTCCCGCCATCTACAATCCTCCAGTGATCCCGGTGCTGTAGCTTTTTGCCACCGGCAGCGCCATGCTTGGCAAGCAGGGTTTTTTCCGTCACAGCGTTTTCCCACAGGCTGGCGGGATGCGATCCGTCCGGCAGAGCGTTGTCTGCGGAAGAGGAACCGGTTTGGCATCGATATGGCGTTATCTTCTGGCGGGTCTTGGTCTGGCTGCCTTGCTGGTCGGCATTCTCGCGGTCGTCTTCCTGACGGCGCCGCGGTCGTCGCTGCCTGCCGGCCCGGATGTCTCGCGGACGAAGAACACCGCCACCGCGCTGTTCGTGGCCAGCTTCGCGCCGGAGCGGGGTGTCGTACGGCAGGGCGAACTGCAATCCTGGCTGCTGACCTTGAAGACAAAGGCAGGTGTTCCGGTGGAAGGTGCCGCGATCGCGATTTCGGGCGGCATGCCACTGCACAGTCACGGCCTGCCGACCAGCCCGCAGGCGACCGACTATCTCGGCGACGGGCGTTATCGAATCGAAGGAGTGAAATTCACCATGAGCGGCTGGTGGCAGTTGCATTTCGCCATCTCGGCCACCGCCGGCTCCGACACGGTGCTCTTCAACGTGGTGCTGTGAGCAGGACATGAGGCGGCGTTCGCGTTTTCTGGCGCTGATGATGGCCGTTGTCCTTGCCGGTTGCACGAAGCCGGATTTTTCCGACGCCGAGAAGACGACCATCGCCTCGCTGGCGCTGTCGTCCCTGCCGGCGCTCAAGCCCGACACCACCAATCGTTTTGCCGACGTGCCGGCGGCTGCCGCACTCGGCTCGACGCTGTTCTTCGATCAGGGCATGAGCGGTGACGGGTCGGTATCCTGTTCGACATGCCACAAGATCGACCGTCAGTTCCAGGACGACCTGCCGCAGGCGGTCGGGGTGGGCCGCACCAACCGGCGCACCATGCCACTGGCCGGCGTCGCGCGCGATCCCTGGTTCTTCTGGGATGGCCGCCGCGACAGCCTGTGGGCGCAAGCGCTGACGCCGCTCGAAAACCCGCTGGAGCAGGCGGGAAACCGCACCGCCTACGCGCATTACATCAAGGCGCGCTTCGGCGAACGCTATGAG
Organism: Mesorhizobium sp. M7A.F.Ca.ET.027.03.2.1; assembly: GCF_003999175.1. Lineage (NCBI taxonomy): Bacteria > Pseudomonadati > Pseudomonadota > Alphaproteobacteria > Hyphomicrobiales > Phyllobacteriaceae > Mesorhizobium > Mesorhizobium sp. M7A.F.Ca.ET.027.03.2.1. Next base: position 1,476 of record NZ_RZOM01000904.1, read on the forward strand.
CGCATCTTCGGGCCGCTGCCTGATTTTTCCGACATGCCGTTGGATGCCAGCCCGCTTGGAAACGATGTCGAGAGGGCGGCCTGGAATGCCATGAGCGGCCCGCAGCGTGACGCTATCAACGGCGTCTTTGCCAATCTAGGCAAGGCGATTGCCGCCTTCGAACGCTCGATTGCGCCGACGCCAACGCGCTTCGACCGCTTTGCGCTGAACCTCGCCACCGGTGCCGAGCCGAAGGGCGATGCTGTCTTTTCCAAACAAGAAATCCGTGGGCTTAAACTGTTCATCGGCAAGGCCAATTGCGTGACCTGTCACAACGGCCCGCGCTTCACCGACAACAGCTTCCACAACACCGGCGTGCCATCCGTTGCGGGCCTGCCGCCGGATCGCGGCCGTATCGATGCCGTGCACCAAGTCGAGGCGGACCCGTTCAACTGCTTCGGCGCCTATCGCGATGGCGACGCCAGCGCCTGCGGCGAGTTGCGCTTCATGGTCAAGGATGCGCCCGAACTCGTTCGCGCCTACAAGACGCCATCGCTGCGCGGAGCGGCAACGCGGCCGCCCTATATGCATGCCGGGCAGTTTTCGTCGCTCGACGAGGTGGTGGCGCACTATGCGAAGGCCGCGCCCAGCGTTGAGGGGGTGTCAGAAGTTCACCCGCTGGAGCTTTCAGATCGAGAGCGTGCGGCGCTGGTGGCGTTTTTGACGACGCTGGCGGAGTGAGGTTGCCGGCGATAGGAATAGTTGAGCGAAGCGAGGCGAGTTGGTGCTGAAGCGAGCAAAGGAGGTTCTATGAGCCGGAGTATGATTCCCGTCGAGGAAGCCGCCAAGGAATGGTTCAAGGATTCAAAATTCGCTGCCCAATATGAGCATTGGAAGAGGAATTCGCAATCGCAGAGGCTTCGATCAAGGCTCGGTGCGAGAAACAGGAAGCCAAAGTCGTGGGGCGACCGCTGAGCGCCTAATTCCTTAAGCACGGACCGCATGCTTCGGCGATTGGCGCAAACATCCATCGCTTCGTCATCCTGGGGCGTAGCAAGGAGCGAAGCGACGCGGCGCAGACCCCAGGATCCATGCCGGGACTC
>NZ_RZOM01000905.1:0-2557 GCF_003999175.1 Mesorhizobium sp. M7A.F.Ca.ET.027.03.2.1
GGTGTGCGCATTGTTGGGCGTCAGCACATAGATCAGGTCGAAGATGCGCAGCGCATCGAGCGCGCGGAAGATCACGGCCACCATCAGCGCGGGGCGGATGAGCGGCAAGGTCACCCGCCAGAAGATCTGCCAGGGGTTGGCGCCGTCGAGCCTGGCGACCTCGATGATCTCCCTCGGCAGCATCTGCAGCGCGGCCAGGATGAGCAGCGTCATGAACGGTGTCGCCTTCCAGATATCGACGATGAGGACGGCCGCCATCGCCGTGTCGGCGTCGGCCGTCCAGGCTATCTTGGTGCTGATCAGGCCGAGGTTGAGCAGCACGACATTGATGATGCCGAACTGGTCGTTGAGCATCCATTGCCACATCTTCGCCGAGACGATCGTCGGGATCGCCCAGGGGATCAGGATCGCTGCCCTGACGACGCCGCGGCCTCTGAATTCGGCATTGAGAACCAGAGCAACGATCGTGCCGAGGATGGTTTCGCAGGTCACCGAAATCACCGTGAAACGAACCGTGTTCCAGACGGCACGCCACCAGACCGGATCGACGAGCAGCCCGTCATAGAGGGTCCGGCCGCTCGGCATGTGCAGCACCGAGAAATAATTGCCGAAGCCGACCCATTGGCGCGCGTCGAGGTCGGCCAGCGAGGCGTCGGTCAAGCTGAAATAAACCGTGCGGGCAAGCGGCCAGCCGGCCGCCCCGGCGAGCACCAGCAGCATCGGCGCCAGGAATAGCCACGCCGAGCGAACGCGCTGTGCCGTCAACGGCGAGTGCGCGGCCCTGGCTGTTTCCGGTTCCATTCCTGTCATTTCGCTCCCGCTCGTTGCGGTCCCGCCGGGCGGGTGCCCCGGCATCGTCGCGTCACCAGCCTCGGCCCTTCAGCTTGGTCAGCATCGCTTCGAGGTCGGCCAGATTGTCGGCGGCGGTGCCGTCGCCCGAGAGCGTGTTGTGAACGGCGTTCCAGAACTGGCTCGAAGCCTCGTTGTATTTGATCCTGGCCGCGGCCGACGGGCGCGGCACCGCATTGAGAAATATCTGCTTCCAGCGCGGAATAATCGGGTGCTCCCTGGCAATGTCGGCATCGTCATATAGCGCCCGGATGGTCGGCAGGTTGGACGTCTTCAGCGCGCGGTATTTCTGCATCGCGGGCGAGGCGATGAACTTGACCAGCTCGATCGCGGCATCCGGATGCTTCGAATATTTGGAGACGGCGAGGTTCCAGCCGCCCAGGGTCGCGACCGGGCGCGCGCCCTCGCCCGTGCCGGCCGGCAGCGGTGCCACGTCGAACTTGCCCTTGATCGGCGAGCCCTCGCCGTTGCCGAGCGCATAGGCATAGGGCCAGTTGCGCATGAACACCGCATTGCCTGTCTGCCAGACGCCGCGCGATTCCTCTTCCTGGTAGGCAAGCACGCCGGGTGGCGCGATGGTCCCGACCCAGCCCTTGGCCATGTCGAGCGCCGCCGCCGCTTGGCTGTTGTTGATGGAGATGGAGCCGTCCGGCTCGATGATCTGGCCGCCGCCATTCGACATCACCCATTCGAGCGCGTTGCAGGTCAGCCCTTCATAGGCGTTCCCCTGGAAGACGAAGCCCCAGATATCCCGATTGCCGGCCGCACGCTCCTTGTCCATGACCAGCCTGGCGGTGTCCGCCAGTTCCTTCCAGGTGGCCGGCACCTTGGCGCCATATTTGTCGAGGAGATCCTTGCGGTAGTAGAGCGCTGGCGCATCGGTGAAGATCGGCAAGGCGACGAGCTTGCCGTTGACGGTCTGTGACTGGATGATCGATGGGAAATGCTCGGCCACGACGTCCTTGGTCGCTGCCGTCAGATCCACCAGCTGGCTGGCGAGCTGCGGTGCCCAGATCACGTCCGTCTGGTAGACGTCGATGTCACTGTTTCCGGCGGCGAGCCAAAGCCGGTACTGACCGAACTGGTCGGTTCCGGACGTCGGCATGACGACGATGCTGACCTTGTTGCCGCTGTCTTTCTCGTAACGGTCGAGGATCTCGCGCAGCACCTTGATGCCGTCGCCGGTATCGCCCGACACCATCGACAGCTCGACGGCCCGCGCCGGCGTGCCAACCAGCATGGCGGCGACGCCAAGCGCCAGGAATGCGTGAGAAAACTTCATGGTGGTGGATGTCCCTCCGCGGCCGGCCGCGGAAAATTCCTCCCACCCGCCGGCAGCTTGTCAGGCCCTCACCTCCCATTGAATGCGAAGCGGCGCTTTGGGTTCCCAAATCGCGCCGTTCCTGCGTGAGGCGACACCCATCAGGGTGTGTTGAGATTCAGGTCAGGCCGAGTCGAAAATGGTGGTTTCCGAGAACCGGAGCGGAGCGTATTTTTGGGTACGTGAGCACCGGAAGCGCAGGAAGCCATCATTTGCAGGCCGGCATCACCTGAATATCAGCACACCCTAGCCTTCCCAGGCGACAGGCATCATGCCCAGCCGCTCATAGAGCCGGACGGCGGCGGGATTCTCGACCGTGTTGGTCTTGAGGTCGACATGATCGGCGCCGCGTTCGCGAAAAACGGCGAAGGCGTGCCACATCAGCGC
>NZ_RZOM01000906.1:0-2553 GCF_003999175.1 Mesorhizobium sp. M7A.F.Ca.ET.027.03.2.1
TCCGAAGACAGTGAGGCAGTGCTGGCAGCCTGATAGGAATTTTTTCTTGACCTGCTGAGGGCAGCTATGCTACATATTCGTCCATGGTGCTGATTTGCGCCGGGACCCGCCTCCGGCGGGTTTTTCGTTTCCAGACCCCTGGTCCTTTTCCGAACAATCCTGCCCGCCAGTGTGAAGCTGACATGTTTCGCAAGCGTGATGTGCACGGCGCGACAATTCGCTTGACGTGAAAGCGCGCCGGATCAATCTTCACTCCTAAGAAAAAAATACGACTGAGTGGAAACACCAGCAGTCGATCAATGCATGCGTCGATGGTGAGCCTAGCGAAGCCGCGGCGGTCACGAACGGGGAACATCAAAATGGGGAACAGAGACATATGAGCACGATAACGACTGTCCTGGAGCCGCTTGCCGAAGGCAAGTTGCACCGAAATATCGACTGGCGCGGCGCCTTCTGGGTGGCGAGCGGCGTGCCTGCCCTCGTCCTGTTCTCGATCGGCGGCATTGCCGGCACGACCGGCACGCTGGCCTTCGCGATCTGGATCTTCTCCATGATCATGGGCTTCCTGCAATCCTTCACCTATGCCGAAATCGCCGGCCTGTTTCCGAACAAGTCGGGCGGCGCGTCGATCTACGGCGCCACCGCTTGGCTGCGCTATTCCAAGTTCATCGCGCCGCTGTCGGTCTGGTGCAACTGGTTCGCCTGGTCGCCGGTGCTGTCGCTCGGCTGCTCGATCGCCGCAGCTTATATCCTCAACGCGTTGGCGCCGGTGCCGCTGTTCACCGATGCCTCGCCCGAAGTCGTCGCCTATATCGCGGCGCATGCCGGGACGAGTGCCGCCGACGCCATCACGGCGGTGACCACCGCGGCAACGCCGGTGATCCGCAACTGGACGCTCTACAGCCACACGCTGGGGCCGGTCTCGTTCACCCTCAACGCGACCTTCTTCATCGGCGCGGTGCTGATGCTGATCATCTTCGCCATCCAGCATCGCGGCATCCTCGGCACTGCCAATGTGCAGAAATATATCGGCCTGCTGGTCATCATCCCGATGCTGATCGTCGGCGTCGTGCCGATCGTCACCGGCCAGATCAACTGGGCGAATTTTTCGCCGCTGGTGCCGCTGGCGGCCGCCTATGCGCCCGAGCCCGGCGCCTGGAACATTGCCGGCTGGACGCTGGTGCTTGGCGGCATGTTCATCGCCGCCTGGTCGACCTACGGTTTCGAGACCGCCGTCTGCTACACCTCGGAGTTCAAGAACCCGGGCACCGACACGTTCAAGGCCATCTTCTATTCCGGCCTTTTGTGCATGCTGCTGTTCATCCTGGTGCCGTTCACCTTCCAGGGCGTGCTTGGCCTCAACGGCATGCTGGCGACACCGATCGTCGACGGCTCCGGTGTCGCCGACGCGCTGGCCGGCATGGTCGGCGGCGGGGCGCTGATCCACAGCCTCTTGGTGATGCTGATGATCCTGGCTCTGGTTCTGTGCATCATGACGGCCATGGCCGGCTCTTCACGCACGCTCTACCAGGGCTCGGTCGATGGCTGGCTGCCGCGCTATCTCAGCCATGTCAACGAACATGGCGCGCCGACGCGGGCAATGTGGACCGATCTCGTCTTCAACCTGATCGTGCTGGCCATCGCCTCTGCCGACGCGACGAGCTTCTTCTTCATCCTCGCCGTGTCGAACTGCGGCTATATCATCTTCAACTTCCTCAACCTCAATGCCGGCTGGATCCACCGCATCGACAACGGCCATATCGCCAGGCCTTGGAAAGCACCGAGCTGGTTGCTCGGCGTCGGCGCGATCTTCGCCTATGTCAACATGATCTTCATGGGCGCGGGCGCCAAAGTTTGGAATCCGATGGCGCTGTGGGCCGGCCTGATCACGGCAGCCCTGATCATCCCGGTGTTCTGCTTCCGCCATTACATCCAGGACAAGGGCAAGTTCCCCGACCACATGCTGGCCGATCTCGGCATGACGGGGGCCGACCTGTCGGTCAAAAAGGCGGGCATACTGCCCTATCTGACCCTGGTCGCCGGCGTGGTGGTGATGCTGCTCGCCAACTGGTTCTTCGTCATCTGACCTCGTAAAAGTGAAAAGGATCGGGCGCGCTTCGGCGCGCCCGATCCTTTTCGACTGGCGTGATCGATCTATTCGGCGGCCAGCGCCAGCTGGGGCTTTTCGGTTTCCTGGCTCAGTTCCAGATCGTCGGTCCGCCCCTCCGCCCCGCGCTTCTTCGGCTCCCGGCCGAAGAACAGGGCGTACCCGGCAGGCAGGACCAGGATGGTCAGCACCGTGGCAACGAGGATGCCGCCCATCATGGCGTAGGCGAGCGGACCCCAGAAGACGCCGCGCGAGATCGGGATCAGCGCCAGCACCGCCGTCAGCGCCGTCAGCGTGATCGGCCGGAAACGGCGAACGGCCGAACCGATGATCGCCTCGTAGCGGTCCATGCCCGCGGCGATGTCCTGGTCGATCTGGTCGACCAGGATGATCGAGTTGCGCATGATGATGCCGAGCAGCGCGATGACGCCGAGAATGGCGACAAA
>NZ_RZOM01000907.1:0-2551 GCF_003999175.1 Mesorhizobium sp. M7A.F.Ca.ET.027.03.2.1
GTAGAGTTAAATCCTTCCAACCGAGACGGGCTTGTTAGAAAAAAGCTGTCGGTGACGGAGCACCCGAGCGCATATGGCGGCTGCAACCGCCATCATCGCCCCGATGACAAATCGAATACGAACAAGAATGGCGCTCCGCGAGCCTCCCGGCTTCGTCATCCTATGGTCTGCGCGACGGAGCTTCGCTCCTGCTCCGCCCGTGAATGACGAAGTTAGGTACGCTTCGGTACTCAACTCTGTGCCGTTCACGCACGAATGATAGGTTCTTACCCAGGCCAATATCAGGCAAATCCATACCTCAAACAACGGCCCATTTAGAAAACCTATCCCGCGTGTTCGAGGGTAAGTATAGTAATCTTATCGACATTGAGACTGGAGGCGACGATGAGCAGTCACCATATCGCGACGATCGCGCCCTCAAAGTCGTGCGCTTTTGTGTCCCTGTGGGCACAAAGGCTGGCCAAAGTGGCCGGCGCGGCTTGAAAACAAAGCAAAATCAGCAGTTCTCGGCTTGTACATCATGTCACTAGAATTTATGTGTCATGCGGGCTTAGACGCGGCGGCAACGCCCGCCAGGCGTTTTGCAACCGATGGTTCCATGCCGTCGCATGCCAGAGAAATTTTGATTTCATGCTCACGAAAAAGGGTAAGTACGGCCTCAAGGCGCTTGTCCACCTCGCGCGATTGCCGGCCGGACAGCTCGCCTTCGTCAACGACATTGCCACCGGCAACAACATCCCGAAGAAATTTCTCGACGCCATCCTGGGCGAGTTGCGCAACGCCGGCTTCGTCCAGAGCCGCAAGGGCAAGGATGGCGGCTACCGCCTGGCGCGCGCTGCCGACGAAATCAAGGTCGGCCATGTCGTGCGCGTCCTCGACGGTCCGCTGGCGCCGATCCCCTGCGCCAGCCGCACCCAGTACCAGCGCTGTGAAGATTGCAACGAGGCGACATGCCAAGTCCGATATCTGATGCTCGAGGTCCGGCAGGCGATCGCCGAGGTGCTCGATCAGCGCAGCCTCGCCGAAATGCGCGATATCTCTCTCGACGACCCGCCGGTTGCGAGGGACATCGGCGATCTGCCGCTCGCGGTGAAGGTCCAGGCCTGACACTGGCGTTGCGCAGAGCGAAGGCACGCCTATGACCGGGCGCGCCAACTCCATCAGCATTGTCGGCGGCGGCGCCAGCGGCGTCGTGCTGGCCGCACATCTCCTGAAGTCGCCCAATCCCGACCTGCGCGTCACGCTGATCGAAAGGCGCCCGCATTTCGGCCAGGGCATCGCCTATTCGACGCTGCTGTCGGCGCATGTCTTGAATGTCAGTGCCGCCGGCATGAGCGCCTATGCCGACGATCCCGGCAATTTCTGGCGCTGGCTGCAGGAGCGCGGCCTGGCAACGGCCGAGCAGGCGCCCTTCTATGCGCCGCGCAGCATCTATGCCCGTTACCTCGGCGAGTTGCTCGACGAGCTGCAGGCGCGCGAAAAGCAGACCGGGCGGCTTCGGTTGATCCGCGAGGAAAGCCTCTCGATCACGCCCACCGCATCCGGTGTCGAAGTGGCGCTGGCCAACGGCACCAGCGTCGTTGCGCATCTCGCCGTGCTGGCCACCGGCCACGACGAGGAGCCGGCGCAAGGCCATGCCATCAGGATGGGATCGGAAGCCGATACAGCACTTCCGACCGACGCCGGCGTCATGGTGCTGGGCACCGGCCTGAGCATGGTCGATGCCTTCCTGGCGCTGGAACAGCGCGGCCATCGCGGCGACATCATAGCTGTGTCGCGGCGCGGCCTGTTGCCCTCGCCGCATCGCAAGGGCAATCCGATCAAGCTCGACGTCGCCGACATTCCGCTCGGCACGCAGCTCTCCTATTTCGTCGGCTGGTTCCGCGACCTGATCAAGGAAAACCAGAAGGCCGGCATCGACTGGCGCGACGTCGTCGACGGCCTGCGGCCGTTCAACCAGAAGATCTGGCAGAACTGGCCGGCTTCCGCCAAGCGCCGCTTCGTCGAGCACACCAAGGCCTGGTGGGACATCCACCGCCATCGCATGGCGCCCGAGGTCTACGCCCGTGTCACCGAAGCCGTGCAATCCGGCCGCATCCGCCTGGTCGCCGGCCGCGTCGTCGACATCGCGCGCAACGGCGAATTCACCGTCCAGGTCCAGTCGCGCCACACGCAGCGTCTCGAGACCTTCGAGGTCGCCCGCATCTACGATTGCTCTGGTATCGTCAGGGACATCTCGACCTCATCGAACAGCGTCGTGCGCTCGCTGGTCGACCGCGGCCTGGCACGGCCGGATCCGCTGCGCATCGGCCTCGATGTATCGGCCAAATGCGAGATCATCGCCGGCGACGGAACCATCTCGGCCAAGATCCTCGCCGTCGGCCCGCTGACGCGCGGCACCTTCTTCGAGATCGACGCCATTCCCGATATCCGCGTGCAGTGTGCGAGGCTGAGCAAGCAGCTGCTCGGCTGAGAGCTCCGCGCAAATCCCAACGCCGTCGTCATCCTAGGGCGGAGCAGGAGCGAAGCGACGTCGCGGAGACCCTAGGAT
>NZ_RZOM01000908.1:0-2532 GCF_003999175.1 Mesorhizobium sp. M7A.F.Ca.ET.027.03.2.1
GTTTTGCAGCGTCGTCAGCATGCGATAGGCGGTGGAGGCGGCAAGGCCGCTCTGCGCCGAGATCTCGCTCAGCGACAGGCCGCTGCCTTCCGCGACAATGGCCAGGATGCGCAGTGCCCGGTCGAGCGACTGCACCGAACTGACCTCCGATGGCCCGTTGAAAGCGCGCGGCCGGCCGCGCTGGCGTTTTTCGGTCGTTTCCATGCCGCCATTCTCGGTCGTTTCTCAAAATGCGCAATGAAAAAGTTTTTCACTATGATCGCTACCCGAGTTCTTGGAAAACGGAAAACCAAATAAAATCAGAAGTCTGGTGCTGTTTTCTTAAAATGAAAAAATATTCTGAAAAAATTGAAAAATATCCGGCGTGCTGACATCCTTGGCCAATCCAACAATGACAAACCCCGTGGAGGGCTGGAAATGGCCAGGATGCGCGCTGTCGATGCCGCGGTTCTCGTTCTCGAAAAGGAAGGCATTTCCTGCGCTTTCGGCGTGCCGGGCGCGGCGATCAATCCATTCTATTCGGCGCTGAAGGCCAAGGGAACGGTCCGCCACGTGCTAGCCCGTCACGTCGAGGGCGCCTCGCACATGGCGGAAGGTTTTACCCGCGCCAAGGCAGGCAATATCGGCCTGTGCATCGGCACTTCGGGTCCGGCCGGCACCGACATGATCACCGGGCTCTATTCGGCCGCCGCGGATTCCATCCCGATCCTGTGCATCACCGGGCAGGCGCCACGGGCGCGGCTGAACAAGGAGGATTTCCAGGCCGTCGACATATCAGCCATTGCGGCACCCGTCGCCAAATGGGCGGTCACCGTCATGGAGCCCTATCTCGTCCCCATGGCGCTGCAGAAGGCATTTCATCTGATGCGCTCGTCACGTCCCGGCCCGGTGCTGATCGACCTGCCGGTCGACGTGCAACTCGCCGAAATCGAATTCGACATCGATGCCTATGAACCGCTGACGCCGTTCAAGCCGGCCATGACGCGCGCCCAGGCCGAAAAGGCGTTGACGATGCTCAATTCGGCCGAAAAGCCGCTGATCGTCGCCGGCGGCGGCATCATCAACGCCGATGCGTCCGATCTGCTGATCGAATTCGCCGAGATTTCAGGCGTGCCGGTCATCCCGACCTTGATGGGCTGGGGCGCCATCCCCGACGACCACCGGCTGATGGCCGGCATGTGCGGGCTGCAGACCTCGCACCGCTATGGCAATGCGACGATGCTGGAAGCCGACTTCGTCTTCGGCATCGGCACCCGCTGGGCCAACCGCCACACCGGCTCCGTCGATGTCTACACCAAGGGCAAAAAGTTCATTCATGTCGACATCGAGCCGACGCAGATCGGCCGTGTCTTCGCGCCGGATCTCGGCGTCGTTTCGGATGCCGGTGCCGCACTGAAGATGCTGCTCGACGTCGCCACCGAATGGAAGACGGCAGGCAGACTGCGCGACTGGTCCGGCTGGGCGAAGGAATGCCAGGCCCGCAAGAAGACGATGAAGCGCAAGACGCATTTCGACCAGGTGCCGCTGAAGCCGCAGCGTGTCTATGAGGAGATGAACAAGGCGTTCGGTCGCGACGTCACCTATGTCACCACGATCGGCCTGTCGCAGATCGCCGGTGCGCAGTTCCTGCATGTCTACAAGCCGCGCAACTGGATCAATTGCGGCCAGGCCGGCCCGCTTGGCTGGACCTTGCCGGCTGCCCTTGGCGTTCGCGCCGCCGATCCCGACCGGACCATCGTGGCGCTGTCGGGCGACTATGATTTCCAGTTCATGATCGAGGAACTGGCGGTCGGCGCACAGCACAAATTGCCCTATCTGCATGTTGTCGTGAACAACGCCTATCTCGGCCTGATCCGCCAGGCGCAGCGCGGCTTTTCGATGGACTTCGAGGTCGACCTCGCCTTCGAGAACATCAACCGGTCAGGCGATCCCGAGGCCGGCTACGGCGTCGATCACGTTGCCGTCGCCGAGGCGATGGGCTGCAAGGCGGTCAGGGTGCGCAAGCCGGAAGAATTCGCCGGAGCTTTCAAGGAGGCGCAGCGGCTGATGAAAGAGCACCGGGTTCCGGTCGTGCTCGAATTCATCCTCGAACGCGTCACCAACATCTCGATGGGCATCGAGATCGACAAGATCACCGAATTCGAGGAGCTTGCCGAAAGCCACGAGGATGCGCCGACGGCGATCGTGATGTTGGATTAGGAGAAAAAGAATGCCGCGTTTTTCAGCCAATCTGTCGATGCTCTTTGGCGAGCATGAGTTCCTCGACCGTTTCGATGCCGCCGCCCGCGCCGGCTTCAAGGGCGTCGAATATATCGGCCCCTATGACCATGCGCCCGATGTCGTCGCCGCCCGGTTGAAGAAGAACGGTCTGACCCAGGTGCTGTTCAACCTGCCGGCGGGCGACTGGGGCAAGGGCGAACGCGGCATTGCCGTGCTGCCGGACCGCGTGCCGGAATTCCGCCAGGGCATCGCCAAGGCGATCACCTATGCGCAGGCGCTCGGCTGTGAGCAGGTCAATTGCCTGGCCGGCAT
>NZ_RZOM01000909.1:0-2522 GCF_003999175.1 Mesorhizobium sp. M7A.F.Ca.ET.027.03.2.1
TTTCCCTATACCCCATGACCGACGATTTCGTCGGTGTCATTCTTGGCGCGCTCGGTGCGCTCGATCCCTGGCGCGACAAGCTCAGGATCGAGACCGACGACATCTCGACCTTGCTGGTCGGGCCGCCCGAAGTGCTGTTTCCCGCCATGCGCGACCTCTTCGTGGCGGCGGCACGCAGCGGCAAACATTGCGTGTTGTCGGCCACCATCTCGCGCGGGTGCCCTGGCGAGCCGGATGATCCGATCTGCCGCTCCGATGCACTTGGCGGGCCTGTTGGGCCACTCGGCCCGCGCAAGGATGCGGCCATCGCGGCGGTGCGCAATGCTGCTGCCACCGGCCAGCCGGCGGCGGCGCAGTTCTCGCTCTATGTGATGGGCACCGACGACCACATGGACGAGATCTACGGCTGCATCGATTTTCTCAAGCAGTCCGGCGTCTATGAGCGTTCCAAGCATTTCTGCACGAAACTGCGCGGTGATGCCGGTGCGATCTTTTCGGCGCTGGACGAGGCCTTCTGCCGCTTCGGACCAGGCGCCGGCCACGTAACCCTCGACGTCACGGTCTCGGCCAACAGCCCGTCGGCTGTCTGAGCCAGCCGCGCTTTCGCGCTGCCGTCAAAGGTTATCTCCCGTGGCCACATCATCAGTCGCTTCGCGCCCGATCGCGAGCCTTCTTGTCAAGGCAATGCCGGCCATGATCTCGGTCGGTTTGCTCCTGCTGGCGTGGGAGCTTTATGCCACCTATTCCGGCATCAGGCCGACGACACTGCCGGCGCCGTCGCGCGTTTTCGAGCAAGCGCTGCTCAATCGCCAGGCGCTGGCCGACAACGCCATTCCGACCATCGGCGCCACGCTGCTCGGCTTTGCCTGTTCGCTCAGCGCTGCCTTCGTGCTGTCAACGCTGGTCGACTTCTTCCAGCCGCTGCGGCGTGCGATGTTTCCTGTCTTAATCGTCAGCCAGACCTTGCCGCTGGTGGCGATCGCGCCGCTGGTGGTGCTCTGGTTCGGCTTCGGGCTGGCGCCCAAGATCATGCTGGTGGCGCTGGTTACCTTCTTTCCGATGCTGGTTGCGTTGGTCGAGGGTTATGAGTCGACCGAGGCCGAGATCGGGCAAATGCTGCGCGCCATGGGGGCAGGGCGCTGGCGCATCTTCGTGCTGGCACGGCTGCCTTCGGCGCTGCCCTATTTCTTCGCTGGTTTGAGGATCTCCATCACCTACGCCGTGGTCGGCGCGATCTTCGCCGAATATGCGGGGGCCGCGAAGGGGCTGGGCATCTACATGCTCAACGCCAAGAACAATTTCCGTCCTGACCTGGTTCTTGCCGCCGTCGGAGTGAGTGCCGCGCTGACACTTGTCCTGTTCGGGTTGACTGTACTGCTGCAGCGCCTCGCGATGCCCTGGGAGCGGGCCGGCAAGGAAACCGCCGGGAAGGGGGCCTGGCGATGAACCGGCTCGAGCTGCGGCATGTGCGCAAGGCGTTCGGTGGGCTCGACGTGCTGGCCGATATTTCGCTTAGCGTCGGCGCTGGTGAATTCGTCTCGATCCTTGGACCCTCGGGCGCCGGCAAATCGACACTCTTCCAGCTCCTGACCGGCGCCGAGCATGGCGAGGGCGAGATGTTGTTCGACGGCGCGCCGCTCGACGACCACGGCAGGCATTTCGCCTTCATGCCGCAGCGTGACGCGCTGATGCCGTGGCGGCGCATCCTCGAAAACGCGACGCTCGGGCTCGAAGTGCAAGGCATGAGGAGACAGGCGGCGCGGGCGCGCGTTGCGCCGTTGTTTGCCGAATTCGGGCTTGCCGGCTTCGAGCGGCATTTTCCAGCGCAACTGTCCGGCGGTATGCGCCAGCGCGCGGCCTTGCTGCGCACGGTGGTGCAGCAACGCGACATGCTTTTGCTCGACGAGCCGTTCGGCGCTCTCGACGCGCTGACCCGCACGGCCATGCAGCGCTGGCTGGAACAGATGTGGCGGCATCATCGCTGGACGGCGCTCCTGATCACCCATGACGTGCGCGAAGCCGTGTTCCTGTCCGACCGCATCTATGTGCTGTCGGCGCGCCCGGCCCGCATCGTGCGTGAAATCAAGGTGCCGCTGCCGCGCCCGCGCAGCCTTGGCGGCGATGCCGCGCGCCAGGCAAGTACGCTCGAGGCCGAGATTCTCGACATCATCCTCAACGCCACCCCATCCAAAGGACACGATCATGACTGACTTGACGCGCCGGCAGGCGTTGTTGCTGACCCTTGCCACAGGCCTTCCGCTCGTTGCCGGATCGGGGCGAGCCCAAGCACAATCGGCACAAAAGGTCACCGTTGCCCTCGACTGGACTGTCAACACCAACCACATCGGACTGTTCGTCGCCCGCGACAAGGGCTTCTATCGCGAGGCCGGGCTCGAGGTCGACATCCTGCCTTACAGCGATACCGGTGCGGGCACGCTGGTTGCAAATCGCGTCGCCGATTTCGGCATCAACGGCACCATCAGCCTGTTCACCCAGAGAACCGCCGGAGCGGACCTGAAGGG
>NZ_RZOM01000090.1:0-10092 GCF_003999175.1 Mesorhizobium sp. M7A.F.Ca.ET.027.03.2.1
ATGCGGGCGCTGCGCGACGAATCGCGAAAGGTGATCGCCGGGCTGGAGCGCTCGCTGATCGACGAGACCGGCATCCGCTCGCTGAAAATCCGGCACAACAATGTGCTTGGCTACTATATCGAGGTGACCGCCAACCATCATGCGGTGATGACCGGCAGCGATGGCGCCAAGGCGCGCTTCATCCACCGCCAGACCATGGCCAACGCCATGCGCTTCACCACGACCGAGCTCGCCGAACTCGAGACCAAGATCGCCAATGCCGCCGACCGGGCGCTCAGCATCGAGCTTGCCGCCTTCGACGCGCTGACGATGGAAGCGGTCGGTGAAGCGGAGAATATCCGCGCCGGCGCGGATGCGCTGGCCGTGCTCGACGTCTCGGCGGCGCTCGCGCTTTTATCGGAAAGCGAAGCCTGGTGCCGGCCGGTGGTGGATTCCAGCCTTGCCTTCGAGATTGCGGGCGGGCGGCATCCGGTGGTCGAACAGGCCTTGCGCCGTTCGGGCGAAGGCCCGTTCGTTGCCAATGATTGCGACCTGTCGCCGGAGGGCAGCGCCAGGAACGGCGCGATCTGGCTTTTGACCGGCCCCAACATGGGCGGTAAATCGACGTTCCTGCGGCAGAACGCACTGATCGCCATCCTGGCCCAGACCGGCTCCTTCGTGCCGGCGACATCCGCCCATATCGGCGTCGTCGACCGGCTGTTCTCGCGGGTCGGCGCCTCGGACGATCTGGCGCGCGGCCGCTCGACCTTTATGGTCGAGATGGTCGAGACGGCGGCGATCCTCAACCAGGCTGGTGAACGCGCGCTGGTGATCCTCGACGAGATCGGCCGCGGCACCGCCACTTTCGATGGCCTGTCGATCGCGTGGGCGGCCGTGGAATATCTGCATGAGAAGAACCGCTGCCGGGCGATCTTCGCTACTCACTTTCACGAAATGACCTCGCTGGCCGGCAAGCTGGCGCGGCTCTCCAACGTGACCATGCGGGTCAAGGAATGGGAAAACGACGTCGTCTTCCTGCACGAGGTCGGCAAGGGGGCCGCCGACCGCTCCTACGGCGTGCAGGTGGCACGGCTGGCCGGCCTGCCGGAAGCGGTGGTCGACCGGGCCAAGGAAGTGCTGCACCAGCTTGAGGAAGGTGAGGTTTCGGGCAAGACGAACCGGCTGGTGGACGATTTGCCGCTGTTTTCGGTGGCGGTGAAGCGGGAAGCGCCGAAGCCGCCCAAAAGCGATGCGCTGGGTATGGCGCTCGGCGAGATCAATCCCGACGAGATGACGCCGCGCGAGGCGCTGGAAGCGCTCTACCGGCTGAAGGGGCTGGCGGGGATATAGTCAGATCATCTCCAACCCGCGCTTGCGCGCTGGTGGCGGGAAGGCGCGGTCGAGATCGGCGATGTCCTGCGGCGTAAGCTTGATGTCGAGCGCCGCGACGTTCTGGCGGACATGCTCCTGGCTGCTGGCTTTCGGGATGGCGATGACGCCCTCCTGATGCACCACCCAGGCCAAGGCAATCTGCGCGGAAGTCGCATCGTGGCGAGCGGCGACCGCGTCGAGCCTGGCATTGCGCGCCAACGCGCCCTGCTCAACCGGCGAATAGGCCATCAGCGGAATGTTGCGCTGCCGGCTCCAGGGCGCCAGGTCGAATTCGAGGCCGCGCCGGACCAGATTGTAAAGCACCTGGTTGGTCTGGACATTGCCGCCATCGGGCACGCCAATCAGCTCTTCCATCTCGTCGGTGTCGAAATTGCTGACGCCCCAGTGGCGGATCTTGCCGGCCTTTTTCAAGGTCTCGAAAGCCGCGACCGTTTCGGTCAGAGGCACGCTGCCAGGCCAATGCAAGAGATAGAGGTCGATGCGGTCGGTGCGCAGGCGTTTCAGGCTGTTTTCGCAGGCGCGCTGCACGCCCGCGCGTGAAGCGTTCGACGGTAGAACTTTCGAGACCAGGAAGGTCTCGTCTCGGCGCCCGGCGATAGCGTCGGCCACCACCTCCTCGGCACCGCCGCTGGCATACATTTCGGCGGTGTCGATCAGCGTGATGCCGAGGTCGAGGCCGAGCTTCAGAGCATTCACCTCATCGGCGCGGCGACTGATATCCTCGCCCATCTTCCATGTGCCCTGGCCAAGCACCTGAACGGCTTCGCCTGAGGGCAGTTTGGTGGTTCTGATGGTCGACGGCATGGCGGGCTCCATTTGGGCCGATCGCATCACAGGCTGGACGAGAAATCCAGAGGCGCTCTCGCCGCGCTGGCGATGGCTGAAGACTTACTTCACCGGATGGGCGGCGAGCCAGGCCTGCATCTGCTTGATCTCGGCTTCCTGCGCGGCGATGACGCCTTCGGCCAGCTTGCGGATTTCCGGATCCTTGCCATTGGCGAGTTCGACCTTGGCCATGTCGATCGCACCCTGATGGTGCGGGATCATGCCTCTGACGAAATCGACGTCGGCATTGCCGGTATAGTCGGACGCCATCATGTCGGCATGCATCTTGTCCATCGCCGCCTTGTAGCCTTCCGTCGAAGGGCTGGTCGCATCCGCCGCCATGGCGCCCATGTCGTGTTTCATCTCTTCGCTTTGCGCCGGAACGCTTTCGAGGAAGACGGCAACCAGCATTCCGGCCGCCATCAGCAGCAGCACGAGTTTTTTGGCGAAGGTCATTCATGGTCTCCTGTTGGATGGGTTTCGTATTTGGGGGCTTGGATCAGAGTTTCAATGTTCTCAGCCGCAACGCGTTTGCGATCACCGACACCGAAGACAGGCTCATCGCCGCCGCCGCCAGCATCGGCGACAGAAGCGTGCCGGTGAGCGGATAGAGCACGCCGGCGGCGACCGGCACGCCAAGCACATTGTAGAGGAAGGCAAAGAACAGGTTCTGGCGGATGTTGCGGATGGTCGCCTGGGCCAGCGTGCGGGCGCGCACGATACCGTTGAGGTCGCCCTTGACCAGAGTGATACCGGCGCTTTCGACAGCGACATCGGCGCCGGTGCCCATGGCGATGCCAACATCGGCGGCGGCAAGGGCCGGTGCGTCGTTGACGCCGTCGCCGGCCATGGCAACGCCGGCGCCTTTTGCGCGCAGTTCCTCGACAAGGGCTGCCTTCTGTTCCGGCAGCAGGCCGGCGCGGACCTCGTCGATGCCGAGGCTTCTGGCGATCGCGTTGGCCGTGCGTTCATTGTCGCCGGTTGCCATGATGATGCGCAGGCCGCTTTCATGCAGCGCCTTGATCGCCTCGGCCGTCGTTGCCTTGATAGGGTCGGCGACGGCGACGATGCCGGCCAGTTTCTTGTCGACAGCGACGAACATCGCCGTCTTGCCTTCGAGCTGCAGCGCCTCGGCCTTGGCCGAGATGGATGCGGTGTCGACGCCAAGGTCCGCCATCATCGCGGCGTTGCCGAGCGCGACCGTCTTTCCCGAGACCGAACCGGACACGCCCTTGCCGGTGACCGCCTCGAAGGCGCTGGCCTCGGCAACGGTCACGCCGCGCGTAGCAGCGCCGTCGACGATGGCTTCAGCCAGAGGATGCTCCGACCCCTTCTCCAGACCGGCGGCAAGCGCCAGCAATTCCTCCTCGGAAAAACCGTTTGCCGCAACGACATCGGTCAGCTTCGGCCGGCCTTCGGTCAGCGTCCCCGTCTTGTCGACGATCAGCGTGTCGACGGAAGCGAAGCGTTCGAGTGCTGCGGCCTCCTTGATCAGCACACCGGCATGCGCTCCGCGCCCGGTGGCGGTCATGATCGACATCGGCGTGGCGAGGCCGAGCGCACAGGGGCAAGCGATGATCAGCACCGACACCGCCGAGACGATGGCAAAGATCAGGCTGGGCTCGGGTCCAAACACGGCCCAGGCGATGAAAGCGACAATCGCGACAAGGACGACGGCCGGGACAAAGTAGAAAGAAACGCGATCGGCCAACCCTTGAATCGGGGCGCGCGAGCGCTGCGCCTTGGCGACGAGATCGACGATGCGCGCCAGCGTCGTCTCGGCGCCGACCTTCTCAGCGCGCATGATCAGCGCACCATTCTTGTTGAGCGTGCCGCCGGTCAGCGCATCGCCCTCGACCTTCTCGACCGGCAACGGCTCGCCCGTGATCATCGATTCGTCGATCGAGGATCGCCCTTCCACCACCGTGCCATCGACCGGCACGGCGTCACCGGGGCGTATGCGCAGGCGATCGCCGGCTTTGACCGCATCGAGCGGCACATCGCTTTCGGAACCGTCGGCGGCGATCAGCCGCGCGGTCTTCGGCGCGAGATCAAGCAAGGCGCGGATTGCCGAGCCGGTCTTTTCACGGGCGCGCAGCTCCAGCACCTGGCCAAGGAAGACCAGTGCAACGATGACGGCAGCAGCCTCGAAATAGACCGGCACCGCACCGCCATGGCCGCGGAACTGATGCGGAAAGATATCCGGAAACAGTGTGGCGACGACGCTGTAGAGATAGGCAGCACCAACGCCGAGCGAGATCAGCGTCCACATGTTGGGGCTGCGGTTGACCAGCGAGTCCCAGCCGCGGTGGAAGAAGGGGAAGGCGGCCCAAAGCACCACCGGACTTGCCAGGACCAGTTCGATCCAGACTTTTGCCCGGTCCTCGACCAGACCTTCAAACGTCAGGCCGATCATGGGTGCCATGGCGATGATCAGAAGGGGGACCGACAAGGCAACGCTCACCCAGAACCGCCTGGTGAAATCGACCAGCTCGGGATTTGGCCCTTCATCGCCCGTTGGTACGCCCATCGGCTCCAGCGCCATGCCACAGATCGGGCAGGATCCTGGCTTGTCGCGGATGATTTCGGGATGCATCGGGCAGGTGTATTGCGTGCCTTTGGGCATCGGCTGCGGTGCCGGCCTGTCGCCGAGATATTTTTGCGGCTCCGCCTCGAATTTCGCCTGGCAGGCGGCCGAGCAGAAGTGAAAGCCCTGGCCTTCGTGGCGGGCAAAGTGCCTGGCTGTCGCGCGGTCGACGCTCATACCGCAGACCGGATCGGTGGCCGGCAGGAATTTTTCCGGCTCGGCGACGAATTTCGCGCGGCAGCCCTGGCTGCAGAAATGATAGGGATGGCCATTATGCTCGGTCGTCGGCTTGCCGGCGACCGGATCGACAGTCATGCCGCAGACCGGGTCGCGGACGACGCTCTTCGTGGTGGGCACCGCGCCTTTTGTCGAGCAGCAGCTACCATGCGCGTGATGATCGTGATCGGAATGCGTCATTCGAAAATGCCTCGATGGATCGGTGTGTGACGTGGAGATAGGGCTTCCAGTAACTGGAAGGTCAAGGGCTGTTTCGACTTTTCTTCTCCGGTCCACCGCGCGTCCATCCACCCCAAAAAAAGTCTCACGCGGCAACACCACGCCTGCTAGAGAGCGAGCGTCCCGGGGTGAGATTTTCTTTGGCAATGAAGCGTCTGGTCATCAATCTCGATCGGTCTCCCGATCGCCTTGCCCGTGTGACGGCGGAGTTTGCCCGCATCGACGTCCCATTCGAACGCGTTCAGGCCATCGACGCACGGGATCGGCCGGACCTGGACCAGCTGCCGCAAAATGTCGGATATCGGAACAGGCTGCCATTGACTGACGGCGAGATCGCCTGCCTGCTCAGTCACCGGGCCTGCTGGGCCGCCATCGCGCAAGGCGACGCTCGCTACGGGGCAATCTTCGAGGACGACATCGTCTTTGCCGCGAAAGCCGGCGCATTGCTTCGCGACAGCGACTGGATTCCAGCCGATGCCGAAGTCGTCAAGCTCGAAAGCTATTTTTGCAAGACCGTGATCCGACGCAAGCGCATTGCCATCGGTCACGGCTTTTCCACATCCAAACTCGACGCCGGACATATAGGAACCGCCGGCTACATCATCTCCAGGCAAACCGCGCTCGACCTGATCAAGGCCACAGAGGAGATCGGCATCGCTGTCGACGACCTTGTCTTCAACCCCGAGTTTTCGGTTTTGCGAGGCGAGACGATCTATCAGCTTGTTCCTGCGCTCTGCGCACAAGATCAGTTCCTTGGCGACAGGGCGCTCCAATTGCCAAGCCTGCTCAGGGAAAAGCGCGATATCCAGTGCGCCGTCGGGACCGGGAGACGCAGAAAGACAGCCATAGCGACGGTAAAAGCCGAGGCTCGGCGAATAGGCAAGCGCATTGCCGATTTCTGTCGACTGAAGCGGAGAATGGTCATTCCATTTACTTATCCGAGCCAGAGATCAGCCGGGTCTTGAACCGGCTTTCAACGCCCCATACCCAGCGTCGCGAAAACGCGCTATAGACGCCGCCGAACGGCAAGGCCGGCTGGGTATATGGCAAGAATCTCCCTGAAGCTCGACGAATTGATCGACGGCGAAGCCTTGCGCCGCGAGATGACCGCGCTGACCGCGGCCACGGCGGGCGACGGCTCCGGGCAGGTCGCGCGCAATGGCGTGCTCCAACTGCTCAAGGGACGACTGGCGGAAGGGCGCGCCATTGCCGAACGCATGCTGATGGACGATGGCGGCGGCAGCGCCTGCGCGGCGCGGCTGTCGCACCTCATGGACGAGATCATCCGGGCGCTTTACGATTTCGCCGTCACCCACGTCTACCGGGTCAAGAATCCGTCTTCGGCGGAGCGCATGGCCGTCGTCGCTGTCGGCGGCTACGGCCGTGGAACGCTGGCGCCAGGGTCCGACATCGACCTTCTGTTCCTGCTGCCTTACAAGCAGACGCCGTGGGGCGAACAGACAGTCGAATACATGCTCTACATGCTGTGGGACCTGGGGCTGAAGGTCGGCCACGCCACCCGTAACATCGACGAATGCCTGCGCCTGTCGCGCACCGATGTCACCATTCGCACCTCGATCCTCGAAGCACGTTTCCTGTGGGGCGAGGAAAAGCTCTATGATGAACTGATGCTGCGGTTCGACCATGAGGTGGTGCGCACGACCGGCCCCGAATATGTTCAGGCCAAGCTTGCCGAACGCGATGACCGCCATGCCAAGGCCGGCGAAAGCCGCTATCTGGTCGAGCCCAACGTCAAGGACGGCAAGGGCGGCCTGCGCGACCTGCAGACGCTGTTCTGGATCGGCAAATATTTCTATCGAGTGCGCACCGGCGAGGAACTGGTCGACAAGGGCGTCTTCACCGAGGGCGAATACCGCGAGTTCCAGAAGGCCGAGGATTTCCTGTGGGCGGTACGCTGCCACATGCATTTCCTCACCGGCAAGGCCGAAGAGCGCTTGCATTTCGACATCCAGCGCGAGATCGCCGAACGGCTCGGCTACACCACGCACCCCGGCCTGTCGGCGGTCGAGCGCTTCATGAAGCACTACTTCCTCGTTGCCAAGGACGTTGGCGACCTGACCCGCATCTTCTGCGCTGCGCTCGAGGAGGAGCAAGCCAAGCACGTTCCTGGCTTCAACCGCATCTTCCTGACTTTCTCCAGGCGCAAGCGCAAGCTGGCCGGCACCTCCGATTTCATTGTCGACAACCACCGCATCAACATCGCCGACGACCTGGTGTTCGAGCGCGATCCGGTCAATCTGCTCAGGCTGTTCTGGTTCGCCGACAAGCACGGTCTGGAATTCCACCCCGACGCGCTGAAGCTGCTGACCCGTTCGCTCGGCCTGATCAACAAGTCGCTGCGGCGCGACGAGGAGGCCAACCGGCTGTTCCTCGACATATTGACCTCGGATCGCAATGCCGAACTCAATCTGCGTCGCATGAACGAAGCCGGACTGCTCGGCAGGCTGATCCCGGATTTCGGCAAGATCGTCGCCATGATGCAGTTCTCGATGTACCACCACTACACGGTGGACGAGCATCTGATCCGCTGCATCGGCGTGCTGGCCGAGATCGAGCGCGGCGACGGCGAAAAGGTCCACCCCCTCTCGCACACGCTGATGCCGGGCCTGAAGAAGAGCCGCGAGGCGCTCTATGTCGCCGTATTGCTGCACGACATTGCCAAGGGCAGGCCGGAGGACCATTCCGAGGCGGGGGCCAGGATCGCCCGTCGCATCTGCCCGCATATGGGGCTGTCGCCTGCCGATACCGAAACCGTGGCCTGGCTGGTCGAGAACCACCTCGTGATGTCGATGACGGCGCAGACCCGCGACCTCAACGACCGCAAGACCATCGAGGATTTTGCCGCGATCGTGCAGTCGGTCGAGCGGCTGAAGCTGCTTTTGATCCTCACCGTCTGCGACATCAGGGGCGTCGGACCCGGTGTCTGGAACGGCTGGAAGGGCCAGCTGCTGCGCACGCTCTACTACGAGACCGAATTGCTGCTGACCGGCGGGTTTTCGGAAGTGTCGCGCGCGCAGCGCACGGCGGCGGCGCGCGAGCGCCTGGCCGAGGCGCTTGCCGACTGGCCGGACAAGGCCCGCAAGCGCTATGTCGGCCAACACTACGAGAATTACCTTTTGACCGTCGATCTCGCAGACCAGTTGCGCCATGCCGAGTTCATCCGCGAAGCCGACGTGTCAGGCAACAAGCTTGCCACCATGGTCAAGACCCACCAGTTCGAGGCGGTGACCGAAATCACCGTGCTGGCGCAGGACCACCCCCGCCTGCTCTCGGTCATCGCCGGGGCTTGCGTCGGAGCCGGCGGCAACATTGTCGACGCGCAGATCTTCACGACGTCGGATGGCCGCGCGCTCGACACGATCCTGATCAGCAGAGAATTCGATCGCGACGAGGACGAGCGCCGGCGTGCCGAGCGTGTCGGCCGGCTGATCGAGGACGTGCTGTCGGGCAAGAGTTGGCTGCCGGAAATGATCGAGAAGCGCACCAAGCCGCGGCGCGGCTCCAAGGTGTTCAAGATCCCGCCGCGCGCCGAAATCCGCAACACGCTGTCGAACCGTTTTTCGGTCATCGAGGTCGAGGGCCTCGACCGGCCGGGACTGCTGTCGGAGATCACCGGAACGCTTTCCGACCTGTCGCTCGACATCGCATCGGCCCACATCACCACCTTCGGCGAAAAGGTCATCGACACTTTCTATGTCACCGATCTCACTGGCCAGAAGATAGATAGCCCGGCCCGCATCGCCACCATCCGCAATCGGCTGATGGCAACGCTCGAAGGCATCGTGCCCGAACGCGGCGGCAAGTCCAGGGCGGCGGCCGAGTGACAACGACCATCACTTTGTCCCAATTGCGCAGGCAGTTCCCAAAAGCATGAGCCTCGTCAAGAAATTCGCAACGGTCGCTTCCGGCACGCTGATGAGCCGCGCGCTCGGTTTCGGCCGCGAGATGCTGATGGCTGCCGCCCTCGGTACCGGACCGGTCGCCGATGCCTTCAACGCCGCCTTCCAGTTTCCCAACACCTTTCGCCGGCTGTTTGCCGAGGGGGCCTTCAACGCCGCCTTCGTGCCGCTGTTCGCCAAGGAGATCGAAACCCACGGAACCGAAGGCGCCAAGCGCTTTTCGGAGGAAGTGTTCGGCGTGCTGTTCACGGCGCTGCTGGCGCTGACGATCATCATGGAACTGTCGATGCCGCTGATCGTGCGCTTTCTGGTGGCGCCGGGTTTTGCCGGCACGCCGGGGAAGTTCGACACCACGGTGACGCTGGCGACGATCATGTTTCCCTATCTGATCTGCATGTCGCTGGGCGCGATGATGGCGGGCATGCTGAATTCGTTGCGCCGCTATTTCGCCGCCGCGGTGGCACCGGTGTTCCTCAACATCATCCTGATCGGCGTGCTCGCCTATGCCTGGTACAAGGGCTCGGATGCCCTCACCGTCGGCTACGGGCTGTCCTGGGGCGTGCTTGCCGCCGGACTGGTGCAACTGGCGATCGTCTGGGTGGCGGTGCGCCACGCCGGCATCTCGATCGGCTTCCGCCGGCCGAAAATGACGCCCGCGGTCAAGCGGCTGCTGATCCTGGCGCTGCCGGCGGCCATCACCGGCGGCATCACCCAGATCAACCAGCTGATCGGCACGGCGATCGCCTCGGCGCAGAACAGCGCGGTATCCTCGCTCGCCTATGCCGACCGCATCTACCAATTGCCGCTCGGCGTGGTCGGTGTTGCGGTGGCGATCGTGCTGTTGCCCGAACTGTCGCGGGCGCTGAAGTCGGGCAATCTAATCGAGGCGGCCAATCTGCAGAACCGCTCGGTCGAGTTCACGCTGTTCCTGAC
>NZ_RZOM01000910.1:0-2520 GCF_003999175.1 Mesorhizobium sp. M7A.F.Ca.ET.027.03.2.1
GCGCTGATATCTGCGCTTTCGGGAACGCCCGAGCGTCTGCCAGCCCTTCCTGCCTCCCCGTTCTCGAACATTCCCGGAGCGCGCCATGACGCTTGAACTCAGCCTCAACCAGCAACCCGCCCATGCCCGGCAGGGCTCCAGCATCGGCCAGCCGCTGACCCGCCGCGACGGCTTTCTGAAAGTCATCGGAGCCGCGCGCTATGCCGCCGACAACCACCCGCCCGGCATGCTCTACGCCGTGCTGGCGGTCAGCAGCATCGCGCGCGGCCGCGTTGCCGCTCTGGATATCGAGGCGGCAAAGGCGCACCAGGGCGTGGTCGAGGTGATGACGCCCAAGAACCGGCCGGCGCTCGCCGCTGACCCGGACGCCAAGGACCACCCCTTCATGTTCCGGCTCGACCTGCTGCAGAACGATCAGGTCCGCTACCCCAACCAGAGCATCGCCGTGGTAATCGCCGAGACGCTGGAGGCGGCAACCGAGGGGGCGGCTTTGCTGTCGCCGCGCTATGAAGTGCTGCCGGCGCGCGTTGGCCTGGACGGCGCTGAAAGCTTCGTGCCGCGTGGCGTCGGCGTCGGCGGTCCGGCCGTGCAGCACAAGGGCGATGTCGAGGCCGGCCTCAAATCGGCAAAGACACGGATCGAAGCCACCTACGAGACGCCGGCCCAGTACCACAACGCCATGGAGCCGCATGCGATCGTCGTCGCCTGGAATGGCGACACACTGTCGATCGACACGCCGAGCCAGGGCCTTGCCATGGCGCAGGGCCACATCGCCGGCCTGTTCGGCATCGCACCGGAAAACGTCCACATCCGCAGCCCGTTCCTGGGTGGCGGCTTTGGCTCGAAAGGCATGATCTCCGGACCGCAGGTGCTCGGCATCCTGGCGGCGCGTCTCGTCGGCCGTCCGGTCAAGCTGGTGCTGCGGCGTGAGCAGATGTACGGCCCGGTCGGCCACCGTGCGCCGACGCGCCAGACGCTGCGCTTGGGCATGGATGGCGAAGGGCGGCTGACGGCACTCGACCATCACGCCAAGACTGCGTCGAGCACGTTCGACGATTTCTTCGAACCGGCGGCGGATGCCTCGCACACGCTCTACGCCAGCCCGGCCATCGCCACCTCGCACGATGCGGTGCGGTTGGACACCGGTACCCCGCTGTTCATGCGGGCGCCCGGCGAAGCGACCGGCTCGATCGCGCTGGAGAGCGCCATCGACGAGGCGGCTCACGCCTGTGGCATGGACCCGCTGGAATTCCGGCTGCGGAACTATGCCGAGGTCGAGCCGATGACCGGCAAGCCGTTTTCCTCCAAGGCGCTGCGCGAATGCTACAGGCAAGCGGCCGAGACGTTCGGCTGGGCAAGCCGCCCGCTTCAGCCGCGGCTGATGCGCGACGCGGACGGTTTCCTGACCGGCTGGGGCATGGGCACGGCGACGTTTCCGGCCCTGATGTTCCACGCCGAGGCCCGCGCCGTGCTGAGAAGCGATGGCAGCGGCCTGATGGAGACCGGCGCGCAGGACATGGGGCAAGGCGCCTGGACCGCCTTCGCCCAGATCGCCGCCGACGGACTGGGACTGGATATCGACCAGGTCGATTTCAGGGCCGGCAGTTCCGATCTGCCCAATGCAGGCATTGCCGGCGGCTCCGGCCACACGGCGACGGCCGGCATGGCGATCCACAATGCGGGTGCCGCCGTCATCGCCAGGCTCGCCGATCTCGCCACCGGTGACGAGCACTCACCGCTCTACGGCGCCGGCAATGAAGGCGTGCTGGCGCGCGGTGGCCGCCTCTATCGGCGCGACGATGAAAGCCGCGGTGAAAGCTATGCCGAGATCCTCACACGTGCAGGCCTGACCGAGATCGAGGGCCATGGCAAAGGTGCCCCCGACCCGGCGTCCCAGGAGACCTATGCCAAGCACGCGCATGGCGCCGTGTTCGCCGAGGTGAAGGTCGATCCGGATTTCGGCCAAATCCGCGTCACAAGGCTGGTCGGCGCGTTCGCCGCCGGCCGGGTTATCAATCCCAGGCTGGTGCGCAGCCAGTATTATGGCGGCATGATCTGGGGCGTCTCGTTCGCACTGCATGAGGAAGCCATCACCGACCGGCGCTCGGGCCGGATCCAGAATGCCAACCTCGCCGAATATCATGTCCCGGTGAATGCCGACGTTCCGTCGGTCGAGGCGCTGCTGGTCCACGAGGACGACCCTCACGTCAACGCGCTTGGCATCAAGGGCGTCGGCGAAATCGGCATCACCGGCACGGCCGGCGCCGTCGCCAATGCGGTCTGGCATGCGACCGGGGTGCGACCCCGGCGCTTTCCGATCCGCATCGAGGACCTGCTGGGGTGAGGAGTGGTCCGCCTAGCGGACGGGAAGCCAATTGCTTGGCTTTCCCGTCCGACGAACGGTGAAGGCCCGGTCCGCCTTCGGGCGGATCAAAAGGTCCAGTGGACCTTTTTAAAGGGCTGAACGCCCGAACGGTCCGGAGCGACAGCGACGCGCCGGACAGCGCGCGCTAGCTCCTC
>NZ_RZOM01000911.1:0-2520 GCF_003999175.1 Mesorhizobium sp. M7A.F.Ca.ET.027.03.2.1
ATGCAGCACTGCGCGTCAACACGCGGCTGGAGATCGCGCAGCTGCATCGCCGGCTGAAGGCGACGATGATCTACGTCACCCACGACCAGGTCGAGGCGATGACGCTGGCCGACAAGATCGTGGTGCTCAACGCAGGGAAAATCGAGCAGATCGGTGGCCCGATGGAGCTCTACAATTCGCCGGCAAATGAGTTCGTCGCCGGCTTCATCGGCTCACCAAAGATGAATTTCGTCGACGGCGCCAGGCTCGGCGAAACCGCCAAGACCATCGGCGTGCGGCCGGAACATTTGACCGTCGATCCGAAATCCGGCGCCTGGAAGGGAACGGTCGTTCACGCCGAACATCTCGGCGCCGACACCAACCTCTATCTCGATTGCGAGAAGGCCGGTCTGATTACCGTGCGGATTTTTGGTGTTTATGATGCCGAGCCGGGTGCCACGCTGTATGCGACGCCGGATCCGGCGAAGACCTATCGGTTTGGAGCGGATGGGAAAACGATCAAGTAATCTTGATACGTCTGCGCTGCCCCTCATTGCCCTGCCGGGCATTTCTCCCCGTGAACGGGGAGAAAGGTACTGGCGCGACGCCGGCGCCTTCTTTGCAGCGCTGGCGATTGGCGAAAGCAGCAGTCACAGCGTCCTTCTCCCCGTTCTACGGGGAGAAGATGGCGGCAGCCAGATGAGGGGCGGCGCAAACCTATCGGGTGATAAGCCTAAACGTCAGCCTTGAACGTCTGCTTCTGCTGCCCCAAGCTTTCGATTCCCAGCTCCACCACATCGCCTGCCTTCAGGAACACCGGCGGCTTCATGCCGAGGCCGACGCCGGGCGGCGTGCCGGTGGAGATGATGTCGCCGGGGTGCAGCGACATGAACTGGCTGAGATAGGAAACCAGATACTTGACGCCATAGACCATGGTCTTGGTCGAGCCGTTCTGCATCGTCTTGCCGTTGACCGTCAGCCACATTTTGAGGTTCTGCGGATCGGCCACTTCGTCCTTGGTTACCAGCCATGGGCCGGTCGGGCCGAACGTGTCGCAGCTCTTGCCCTTGGTCCACTGGCCCTGCCGCTCGGCCTGGAAGGCGCGCTCGGAGACGTCGTGGGCAACGCTGTAGCCGGCGACATAGTCGAGCGCATCGGCCTCGCTGACATACTTGGCGGTTTTGCCGATGATTACGGCCAGTTCGACTTCCCAGTCGGTCTTCTCCGAGCCGCGGGGGATCAGCACGTCGTCATCCGGCCCGACAATGGCCGAGCTTGCCTTCATGAAAATGATCGGCTCCGGCGGCACGGTGGCGCCGGTTTCGGCGGCATGGTCGGAATAGTTGAGGCCGATGCAGATGAACTTGCCGGTGCCGGCAACGCAGGCGCCGAGGCGCGGGCTGCCGGAAACCGCCGGCAGCGACTTCGGATCGAGCTTGGCGAGTGCCGCCAGCGATGCCGGATCGAGTGCCTTGCCGCCGATATCGGTGACGTGAGCGGAGAGATCACGGATCGTTCCATCCGCATCGAGCAGGCCGGGACGTTCGCTTCCCACCTCGCCATAGCGCAGCAGTTTCATCTAAATCCTTCTCCTGATTGCGGCCTCGTGGCCTTTTGCAAACTTTCCGCCAAGGCGATTGCGCCTTCAAGGAACCGGCGGACCGTACCCATCGACCTGACTACGGACAAGCGCGATCGCCATACAAGATAGCCGGCGCGCGGGATTTTCAGACTCTTCGATCCCCTGTCAAACGCCGGGAAAGGGCCGGCTCGTCCGGCTCGGCAAGATTTCCGCAGTCAGATCGACCAGCCGCCATCAATATTGTAGGCCTGCCCTGACGTATAGGTGGCGCCGGCCAGATAGACGGCGAGATCCGCGATCTCCTCCGGCGTGCCGAGCCGGCCCATCGGCTGGCGGGCGATGAAGGCGGCGCGGGCGGCATCGTAGTCGCCTTGCGCGTGCATGCGGTCCTGCAGCGACGGGCTCTCGACCGTGCCGGGGCAGATGGCGTTGCAGCGTATACCCTTGCCGACATAGTCGGCGGCGATCGCCTTGGTCAGGCCGATGACGGCGGCCTTGGTCAGGCCATAGACGAAGCGGTTGGGCACGCCCTTGGTTGAACTGGCCAGCGAGGCCATGTTGATGATCGATCCGTCGCCGCGTTCCAGCATGCCGGGCAGCACGGCCCGGCTGGTGCGGATCATGGCGCGAACATTGAGATCCAGCGCGAAATCGAGATCGGCTTCCTTCATCTCGAGGATCGAGCCCGAATGGACGAAACCGGCGCAATTGAACAGCACGTCGACGACGCCGATCTCGGCAAAGGCGGCGTTGACGGCTTCGTCGTTGAGCACGTCCAGCTTGCGGGTCTTGATCCCCGGCGCCCTGGCGAGTTCCGCCAGCAGTGCCTCGTTGATGTCGGTGGCGTGGACGATGGCGCCAGCTTTTGCGAACGCCAGTGCGCTCGCCTTGCCGATGCCTTGCGCCGCTGCCGTGACGACAACGACCTTGCCTGCCAGATCCGCCATGCTGTTCTCCTC
>NZ_RZOM01000912.1:0-2516 GCF_003999175.1 Mesorhizobium sp. M7A.F.Ca.ET.027.03.2.1
GCTCAGCACCGTGTTCGGCACCGATGGCGTGGCCCAGAACGGGACGATCACGTACGGCATCAAGGCATCGGGGCTGAGCGTGCCGACCCAGCTTCTGCCGAGCTGGAGCGTGGGGTTGTTACCCACCGATGTCGATTTGAACTTTGGCGGCGCCAATATCGATCTCGACAGCATGGCGAAGAAGGCGATCGAAGCCTTTGATCTCAATAAGAATCCGCCTCTGTCGGCCGAATTCGGCGAGCAGCTTAAAGTCGACTTCTTGGCCAAGATGCCGAAGGTCGTGCTTGGCCACAGCACCGTGAAGAACAAGGACACGGAGATCGCGCTGGAAGGCGAGATGACATTCCCAGGCGAAAAGCCCGAAGGAAGCGTAACCGTCGATGTCGCCGGCTTCGACAAGCTTGTCGAAGGCCTGCAGGAAGCGGCAAAGTCGGAACCGGAGGTTGGCCAATACGTGCCAGTCGCTCTCATGGCGAAGGGCTTTGGCAAGACGCTGCCCGATGGCCGGCTGGAATGGATCGTCAATGCCAAGGCCGATGGCTCGGTCACCGTCAATGGCGTCATGCTGAAGCCCGCCGATCCGGCCGTGGACGACAGCATGGATGATGGTGACGGCGCCGATGACAGCGGAGACGACAGCGGCGGCGCAGGTGCGAACTGAACCCTGAAGCTGGAGTTCAGAGCCCCAGCGCGCTTGCGATCTTGGGCGCTGCCTCGTGCCAGTCCTGGACGACGACCACATCGTCCGTCACCGGCGGCAGGAATGCGCGCAGCGAATTGTCGGCCATCAGGTGGAACAGTTCGGCGTCGGCGACCGATTCCCGTACCGACGCCAGATTGTGCGGCTGATCGTCGACGAAGACCACCGGTCGGCCGACCTTGCCGCGAAGCTTGGCCACTGCCGGTCCTTTGGCCATTTCAGTGGTCAGAAGCGGGTAGCTCAGCCCAAGCGCGTCGAGATGGACGCGACGCACGGCACGGTGTTTGTGCGGCATGGCCGTTAGCAAGATGATTTCCGCGCGATCGCCAAGCCCTGCCAGGGCTTCTGACGCGCCGTCAGTAATGTTTTGCCAATCGGCTTGCGCGTCAAAGAAATCGGCCAGCAGTGCCGTGACTTCGGGCTGTTCGATCAGGCGGCCGCTGGCGGTCTCTGCGATGTTGCCGGTCAGCCGGAACGAGGCCAGCGTCAGGCCATAGCCGCGCGCCTTGAGGAAATTCGGAAACGGTCGGATGAATTCGAGCACGACATCGTCGACATCGAGGACAAGCAAGGGTCGGTCGTCGGCTGCCAGTTCTTCGATCTGGCGCGCGGTTTCCGGATCATCGCTCATATGGAATGCTCGTGGTTGTCGTCGCCCAGCGGCAGCGACCGCAAGGCTTTGCCGACAGCCGCCGGCGGGGTGCCGGTTTCCTCGGCAAAGCGCATCAGAGTCGGCTCGTGGGCGAGGATGAACTGCAGGACACCGGCCAGAAAACCCGGCTCGCTGGCGGCTTTGCGGATCGAATGGACCTCTATGCCGGTGATTGCCAGAAAGCGCGGCAGAAGCTCCGGATCGGAGGCGACGAAGCCCAGGGCCTTCACGGCAATCGATTCCGCTTCTTCGCGCATTGACGCTGCGTTTGCCATCACTACCTTCGGTGTGTGGAATGAGTCTCTCCCGCAGTAATGGCAAGAGTTGCTTGCGGCAAGCCATTAGAGCGTGGCGCGCCCTTTGGACGCGCAGGGGACGAGGTGGAATTCGCGCTGTTTTCCAGCCGCGGATTTCCGTTTCGTCAATCATATTGCCGTAAAGTGAAGCAGGGTTTGATGCGTTCAGACATGGGCGCATGACGGTTGCCTTCGAAGCGGAAGGGCAGCCGGGACGGGAAATCGATGCCGAAGAAGGTTATGATCGTCGAAGACAATGAGCTCAATATGAAGCTCTTTCGGGACCTCATCGAGGCAAGCGGTTACGAGACCGTGCGCACCCGAAACGGTCTGGAAGCGCTCGATTTGGCGCGCCAGCACCGGCCGGATCTGATCCTGATGGATATCCAATTGCCTGAAGTGTCGGGGCTTGAAGTGACCAAATGGCTGAAGGAAGACGACGAACTGCACGTCATCCCGGTCATTGCGGTGACCGCCTTCGCCATGAAGGGCGACGAGGAACGTATCCGCCAGGGCGGCTGCGAGGCTTATATTTCTAAGCCGATCTCGGTGCCGCGTTTCATCGAAACCATCAAATCCTATCTGGGCGATGCGTGATGTGCCCCTTCAGCCGAGCCGGAGCCTTGTGAAATGACTGCGCGGATCCTCGTCGTCGACGATATCCCTGCCAATGTGCGGCTGCTGGAAGTGCGGTTGCTGGCCGAATATTTCGAAGTGCTGACCGCCACCAACGGGCCGGATGCGATCGAGACCTGTGAGAACGGCAAGGTCGATGTCGTGCTGCTCGACGTGATGATGCCGGACATGGACGGCTTCGAGGTCTGTCGGCGGCTGAAGAGCGATCCGGCGACATCGCACATTCCGGTGG
>NZ_RZOM01000913.1:0-2513 GCF_003999175.1 Mesorhizobium sp. M7A.F.Ca.ET.027.03.2.1
GATGAGGCTCGGCCGCGGCGGTCCGGCAGCAATTGCGGGGTAGGGCGACTGGCTCATTTCAGCCTTGCGGTTCGAGAAACAAGTTTGCCTGTGTGTGAAATTATTTTAGCGGTAAGAATAGCAGTGCGCGTGCGTTTGGCAAGGTGAAGGTGATGCTTCGAACCCAGTCAATTGGGATTGAATTGGCCTCCCAGTCTATCTTCCAAACGTCGGTGCTGCCCCTCATCTGGCTGCTGCCATCTTCTCCCCGTAAACGGGGCGAAGGACGCTGTCGTCGCCGGTTTCGCCAATCGCCAACATTGCAGAAATAGCGCGGCACTCCGAACAGCTTCTTTCTCCCCGTTCACGGGGAGAAATGCCCGGCAGGGCAATGAGGGGCGGCGCCGAGGTCCACAATTGGCGGGCTAGAATTCCTCGGAATGGCCGATAACCACACCATACTCCGCGGCCGAGTCCAGCATCGTGTGCCACAGGCTCTCGGCAAAAGTCGCGAACACCAGGAGGTTGAACACCGCCAGGCCATCTCGATCATTCCCACGCCTGAGCGTGACACTGGTGTGGTCAATCGACGTAGCCGCCGCCGCGCCAACCGGAAACGCATCGGGATGCAAATCGATCGACGACAGTTTCGCCAGCATCGCCCGCGCCTTGTCACCCGAGATGCTGATCAGCACGCGCGCATGCGACTGGTCGGACAGCGAGGCGGAAGATGCAAACGCCTGAGCGAGTGCTTCAGTCGAATGCTTGCCGCCCTTCGACAGCACGAAAAACTGATCCGGTCCCGACCAGATCAGCGTTGCGTCCGCCGCGCCGACTGCCGTCGGCGTTTCCGGAGCAGCAACGCCAAAGCGAACCTTCGCTGCCGTGGCCATGTCAGCCGCCTTACCGCGCCGCGCCATCACCTGGACGAGATCAAAATTGCGGATCTCGGTCAGCGAGACGCCGGCCTCCATACCGCGTGCACCATGCACGCCGGCAACAAGCGCCTTTTCAAGGGGACTGCGGGGAGCCCAGGAAAAATCAACCACGCTGGCGCCCTCCATCCGGATCGTAGAAGACGGGATTGCAGAGTTCGACATCGTAGTCTTCGCCGCGCAATGGATCATGCGCATGCACGATCTCGCCGATGCGTTCGCGGCCGCGTTCGACAAGCGCGAGCCCGATCCACTGATCCAACGTCGGCGAGAAGCAGACCGAGGTGACATAGCCCTGGTCGTTGCCGGGGCCAGGTGTCTGTCCCTTCGGGATGATGTGCGCACCGGAGCGCAGCCGGCGTGCCTTGTCCGTCGGCTTGATGCCGACGACGACCTGCCGGTCCGGGGCTACCAGCGCCCCGCGTCCGGCCATGACGCGGCCGATATAGTCTTTCTTGGTCGACATCATCTTGCCCAGGCCAAGATCGGCCGCCGTCGTCGTGCCGCTCAGTTCCGGTCCGGCAATGTGGCCCTTTTCGACGCGCATGACGCCGAGCGCCTCGGTGCCGTAGGGCGTCACGCCGAATGGCGCGCCGGCCAGCATCAGATTGCGCGCCATGGCATCGCCAAAGCGCGCCGGCACTGAAATCTCGAAAGCCATCTCGCCTGAGAACGAGATACGGAACAGCCGCGCTCTCAGGCCGCCGCGAAGTGCGACTTCGCGCGCGCCCATGAACGGAAAGCCTTCGTTCGACAGGTCTTCGGACGGGTCGACGATTTCCCTGAGCAGATCGCGGGTTTTGGGTCCGGCGATCGAGAATTGCGCCCACTGGTCCGAAACCGAAGTCAACTGCACGTCGAACTCCGGGAACAGCACCTGCCGGCAGAATTCGAGATGCTGCATCACCAGTCCGGCCTTGGCCGTGGTGGTGGTCAGGAAGTAATGATCCTCGGCCAGCCGCGATGTCGTGCCATCGTCATAGACGATGCCGTCCTCGCGCAGCATGAGCCCGTAACGCGCTTTTCCCACCGCAAGATTGGAGAAGGTGTTGATGTAGACGCGATCCAGGAAAGCGCCGGCATCGGGACCGTGCACGTCGATCTTGCCGAGCGTCGAGACATCGCAGAAGCCGACGCCGCCGCGCACCGCCTTGACCTCGCGGGTCACCGATTCCAGCCAGTCCTTCTCACCGGCGCGCGGGTACCATTGCGCCCGCTTCCACAGGCCGGTGTCGACGAAGACAGCGCCCTGTTCCACGGCCCAGTGATGCGACGGCGTCAGCCGCGTCGCATGAAACGTCTCGTCGCGATGATGACCGGCGAAGGCGCCGATGGCGACCGGCACGTAAGGCGGCCGGTAGATTGTCGTGCCGGTCTCGGGGATCGAACGGCCGCTGACCGCGGCCATGATGGCAAGGCCGGCGACATTGGAGGTCTTGCCCTGGTCGGTCGCCATGCCGAGCGTCGTGTAGCGCTTCAGGTGCTCGACGGATTCAAAGCCTTCGCGTTGCGCCAGTTCGATGTCGGAGGCGGTGACGTCGTGCTGGTAATCGACAAACGCCTTGCCCTTGCCGGCGACGTGCCATAGCGGCGTCAGCG
>NZ_RZOM01000914.1:0-2512 GCF_003999175.1 Mesorhizobium sp. M7A.F.Ca.ET.027.03.2.1
CCTGTGGGCCGGCAACACCGACGGTCACGGCTTTGCCGCCAACCTCGACGATCATGCACCGGGCTGGGCAAGCAAGGGTCCGGCGGTGGTGCTCGGCGCCGGCGGCGCGTCGCGCGCCGTCATCCATGCGCTGAAGCAGCGCGGCGTTGCCGACATCCGCATCGTCAACCGCACTGTGGCCCGGGCGCAGGAATTGCGCGATCGTTTCGGCGCCGGCGTGTCGGCGCATGGCATGGCGGCGACCGATGAACTGCTCGGCGATGCCGGCCTGCTGGTCAACACCACCGCGCTCGGCATGCATGGCAATGAAGGCCTGTCGGCCGATCCCGCCCGGCTGCCCGACCATGCCATCGTCACTGACATCGTCTATGTGCCGCTGGAGACGCCGCTGCTCGCGGCCGCCCGTGGGCGAAATCTGAAGGCGGTCGACGGCCTTGGCATGCTGCTGCATCAGGCCGTGCCCGGCTTCGAGCGCTGGTTCGGCGTCAGGCCGCGGGTGACGGCCGAACTCCGGGCGCTAATCGTCGCCGATCTGGTGCCGAAGCCATGATCGTGCTCGGCCTCACCGGCTCCATCGGCATGGGCAAGTCGACAACGGCCAGGATGTTCGCTGACGCCGGCGTGCCGGTCCATGATTCCGACGAGACGGTGCATCGCCTCTATGCCGGCAAGGCAGCCCCGTTGGTCGAGGCCGCCTTTCCCGGCACCACATCTGCCGGGGTGGTCGACCGGGCAAAGCTTGGCGCGCGTGTGCTCGGTGACGCCGCCGCGCTGAAGCGCCTCGAGGCGATCATCCATCCGCTGGTGCGCGCCGACGCCGATGCCTTTCTGGCCAGGCATCGTAGATCAGGCGCGCCGATCGCCGTCCTCGACATTCCCCTGCTGTTCGAAACCGGCGGTCGCAACCGCGTCGACAAGGTCGTTGTCGTCACTGCGCCGGCCGAGACCCAGCGCGCCCGCGTGCTGGCGCGGCCTGGCATGACGGAGGAAAAGCTGGCGTCGATCCTGGCCAAGCAGGTGCCGGATGCGGAAAAGCGGCGTCAGGCCGATTTCATCGTCGACACCGGCCAGGGGCTGGACGCCGCGCGCGCGGCGGTCAATGCGATCATCAGGCAGCTGATAGGAGTCGGCAAACCAGGCCGCTGACACTGGCTGATGTCGGCGCCGCCCCTCATCTGCCTGCCGGCATCTTCTCCCCGTATAGTGACGGGGAGAAGGACGCTGTTGCAAAGGATTTCGCCAATCTCCAAGGTTTCGGAAAGGGAGCCGAGGTTGCGGCCAGCCCCTTCTCCCCGTCACTATACGGGGAGAAGTGCCCGGCAGGGCGATGAGGGGCAGCGCAAACCTGTGGCGATTGTCCTAGGCAACGCCGTTTCTCATTGCCATTTTGTTCCGTTGTATGAATCTGCTCCCTTGGAGCGGAGCGACTGATTCGATGCGTGAGATCATCTTCGACACGGAAACCACCGGCCTCGATTCGCGCGACGATCGCGTCATCGAGCTGGGCGGCGTCGAGCTGGTCAACCGCTTTCCGACCGGCAGGACCTTCCACCACTACATCAACCCGCAAGGCCGCGCGATCCACGCCGAGGCGCAGGCGGTGCACGGCATCAGCGCGGCGGACCTCGCGGGCAAGCCGACCTTTGCCGAGATTGCGCAGGAGTGGCTGGACTTCACCGACGGCGCCAAGCTGGTCGCCCACAACGCAACCTTCGACGTCGGCTTCCTCAACGTCGAGTTCGGCCGGCTGGGTCACCCGGTCATAGACAATGGTTTTGTCGTCGACACGCTGGCGCTGGCGCGCCGCAAGCACCCGATGGGCCCCAACTCGCTCGATGCGCTCTGCCGGCGCTACGGCATCGACAACACCAAGCGCACCAAGCACGGCGCCCTGCTCGATTCCGAATTGCTGGCCGAGGTCTATATCGAGCTAATCGGCGGCAAGCAGGCGGCCCTCATCCTCGACAGCGCCACCGCGCCGGCGCAAGGCGAGAATGTCCGCCAGATCGAAATCATCATCAGCCAGCGCCCGGCACCCCTGCCGCCGCGTGTCACCGAAGCCGAACGCGCCGCGCACGCCGGCATGGTCGGGACGCTTGGCGAAAAGGCGCTGTGGCTGAAGGTTGCGGTTGGCTGAGCAACTACTGACCGAAACCCTCGCGTCTTCGTCATCCTAGGGCGGAGCAGGAGCGAAGCGACGTTGCGGAGACCCTAGGATCCATGCCGTGACAGTGGTGCAGTGCTCCGGCGGTGCAAGAAACCGAAACGCCTACCACCCCGTCCCGCGAATCAGCTCGAACCATTCCGGATTGGTCTTTTCGATCAATTCGATCTTCCATTGGCGCGGCCAGCGTTTCAGCGACTTCTCGCGCTGGATGGCATCGGTGATATCGAAAAATTCTTCGTACCAGACCAGCCGCTGAACACCGTAGCGGCTGGTGAAGCGCGAGCCCTCACCGGATTTGTGCTCCGGCATGCGGCGACCGAAATCGTTGGTGACACCGATATAGAT
>NZ_RZOM01000915.1:0-2510 GCF_003999175.1 Mesorhizobium sp. M7A.F.Ca.ET.027.03.2.1
ACATTGGGCCTGTCACTCGCGCGCGGCGCGCAGATGCAGCCAAGCCAGTTCAACGGCATTTTGGATCGCGTGCGCGGCGCCGACAATGAAGGCCTGGTCAACGAAGTGGTTCTGCGCTCGCAGAGCCAAGCCGAATACTCGCCAAAGAACATCGGCCATTTCGGTCTCAACCTCCGCCGCTACGCGCATTTCACCTCGCCGATCCGCCGCTATGCCGATTTGATCGTGCATCGCGGACTTATTGCCGCACTCGGCCTGGGTCCGGGCGGGCTGACGCAGGACGAAGCGGCACGGCTCGAAGATGTCGCCGTGCTGATCTCCGGCACGGAACGCCGCGCAATGGCGGCCGAGCGGGACACGGTCGACCGTCTGATCGCCGCCTACCTTGCCGAACGCGTCGACGACCGGTTCGATGCCCGCATCTCCGGCGTCACCAAGTCAGGACTATTTGTCCAATTGCCGCAGTACGGCGCGGATGGTTTCATCCCGGTGTCAACATTGAACGGCGATTACTATATATACGACGAAACGGCCCGCTCCCTGTTCGGAGAACGCTCGGGCAAAGGCTACCAACTCGCGGACCGCGTTGAGGTCCGGCTCGTCGAGGTGGCACCGATGGCCGGGGCGATGCGCTTCGAGATGTTGACCGACCCGAAGCCTCTGCCGGGCTCCAAGCGGTCGTTTCACAAGGCCAAGGGCCGCGCTCGCGCGTCGCAATCGCGACCGGGTTCGCGCGGCAGGAGACGATGATGACAACAGCCATGGAAGAACAGGTTTTCGGCGGAGAACATCACTCGGGCCGGACCGCGCGCCCGCTGTGGACGGCGATGAAGCGTGGCCTGCTCGGCCGCTGCCCGCATTGCGGCGAAGGCAAGCTGTTTCGCGCTTTCACCAAGACCGTCGACACATGCAGTGTCTGCGGCGAGGAATTGCATCACCACCGGGCCGACGACCTGCCCGCCTATCTGGTCATCGTCATCGTCGGCCATGTCGTGCTGGGCGCCTTCATGGGCGTTGAGGCCACGTCGACGCTGTCCACATGGCAGCACATCGCCATCTGGGTGCCGCTGACCATCCTTTTGTCGGTCGCGCTGCTGCAGCCGATCAAGGGTGCCGTCATCGGACTGCAATGGGCCTTCTATATGCACGGCTTCGGCGGCGAGCACGACGTGATCGAGCCGCATCCCGGAGCCTAGGCCGCAGCCAAGAATGCTGCCTGGCGCAACATACCGACCGTGAAAGGCCACTTTCGCTTGCCAGAAGTTTCCGCTAGGTCCTGCGCATGGACGGTATGACCAAGGCGGAAGTCGACAGGATCGAGCGGAGCATGATCGCTCATAGCGATCGGCCAATTCGCCCGCGCGACGCGGCAACCCTCATCCTGCTCGACCGCAAGGACGATGACGTGCTGGTTCTGATGGGTCGCCGTCATGCAGGCCACGCCTTCATGCCGGGCAAGTTCGTCTTTCCCGGCGGCCGCACCGATCCGGCCGACAGCCGCATACCGGTCGTCGCCGCATTGCACCCGGAGCAGGAAGCCAGGCTGATCGCCGGACCGGGCCGCACAAGCGCCGCACGAGCCCGCGCCATCGCCCTGTCCGCCATCCGCGAAACCTATGAGGAAGCCGGGCTGCTGATCGGCCGCAAGGGTGCTTTCGCAACCCCCAGGCCCGATTGGCAAGGCTTTGCCGAACACGGCGTGCAACCCTCTCTCGACATGCTGCGCTTCGTTGCGCGCGCCATCACGCCGCCCAACCGGGTGCGCCGCTTCGACACCCGCTTTTTCAGCGCCTGGCGTGACGACGTCGCCGTCGAACTGCCCGGTGGCGGTCCCACCAACGAGCTCGAAGAGCTGGTCTGGCTGCCGCTCGCCAAGGCCAGGGAAGCCGACATACCCGACATCACCCGAATGATCCTGGACGAGCTGGAAAAGCGCCTCGCCCATGATCCACTGTTGCGTCCAGGCGGACCCGTGCCCTTCTACCGGCTTGTCCGCAGCCGCTTCACCCGCGAACTTCTCTAGAGCAATTCCAGGAAAAGTGTGACGCGGTTTTCCCGGGAAAAGCGCTCAGCACTTTCCTTAGATCAAACAGGCAGAGTATCAGCATCCCATGACGGTCGATACCCAACCACAGGGCGACGAACGCGTACACTGGCTGCCGATGGTGGCGGCGATCTCGTCGATCAGCGTCGTCGGCATCGCCATCGGCCTCGGCATGCCGCTGCTCAGCGTCATCCTTGAAACGCGCGGCCATTCGGCTTCGATGATCGGCCTCAACACCGCCGTTGCCGGCCTCGCCTCGATCGCCGGTGCGCCGCTGGCGACCCCGCTCGCCATGCGGTTCGGCGTTGCCTGGACCATGATCGCCATGATCGCCGCCGGCGCGCTGGCCTTTGTCGGCTTTCATTTCGCACCCGATTTCTGGATGTGGTTTCCGCTGCGCATCGTGCTGCACATTGCGCTGACGGTGCTGTTCATCCTGTCCGAATTCTGGATCAGCACCTCGGCG
>NZ_RZOM01000916.1:0-2501 GCF_003999175.1 Mesorhizobium sp. M7A.F.Ca.ET.027.03.2.1
GGCGTCATAACCGCCAGCCACGCATTCCTCTACGGTTTCGTCTCCATCTACTGGAAATCGATCGGCCTCAGCGATTCGGTTGTCGGTCTCTTATGGGCTTGGGGCGTGGTGTCGGAAGTCTGCATGTTCATGATGTTCACCCGCTTTTTTGACCGGTTCTCCGTCGTGTCGATCATGGTGATGGCGGGGATCGGCTCCATCGTGCGCTGGATCGCCTTTCCGCTGGTCTGGCCGCTCGGCCTCGGCATTCCCGGTTTCTTCGGTGTCCAGTCGCTGCACTCGGTCTCGGTGGCGCTTGGGCTGATCGGCCTGCAGAAGATGATCGGCGAAACCGTCTCCGAGGAGCGGACAGGTGCCGCGCAAGGCATTGCCTATTTCTCCAACGGCTTCTTCATGGCGGTGGTGACGCTGGCGTCCGGCCCGCTCTACGACCATCTCGGCGTGGACGGCTTCTTTGCCATGATCCCGATCGCCTTGATCGGCCTCGTGCTGATCGGCCTTGCAGCGCGCTCAGCCCCACAGCGCCACATCGGGCGGTGACACCATCGATCCCTGGTAGACAAGGCCCGGTACCCGGTCGCGGGCAAGCAGCAGCGGACCGTCGAGGTCGACGAAATCGGCATGCTGGGCAAGCAGCACCGCTGGCGCCAT
Source organism: Mesorhizobium sp. M7A.F.Ca.ET.027.03.2.1 (assembly GCF_003999175.1). Taxonomy (NCBI): domain Bacteria; kingdom Pseudomonadati; phylum Pseudomonadota; class Alphaproteobacteria; order Hyphomicrobiales; family Phyllobacteriaceae; genus Mesorhizobium; species Mesorhizobium sp. M7A.F.Ca.ET.027.03.2.1. The sequence continues at coordinate 652 of NZ_RZOM01000916.1, forward strand.
CGCCAATGACGTGCCGACCATGCAGCCGACCATCACGCCGAAACCGAGTTCGCGGGCGCGATCGCGCAGCACCAGTGCCGCAGTCAGGCCCCCCGACTTGTCGAGCTTGATGTTGACGGCATCGTAGAGACCGACAAGCGCTTCGAGATTCTCAGCCTCGTGCACGCTTTCATCGGCGCAGATCGGCACGGGATGGGCGATATGGCGCAGGATTTCGTCATGACCGGCCGGCAGCGGCTGCTCGATCAGCGCGATGCCTTGTTCGGCGGCAAAGGCGAGGTTCGCAACGATGTTGTCGTCGCTCCAGCCCTCATTGGCGTCGAGGATGATGCGGCTGTCTGGCGCTGCCTGCCTGACCGCGCGGATGCGGGCGATGTCGTTGTCGCCGCCGATCTTGACCTTGAGCAGCGGCCGCGCCGCATTGGCGCGAGCCTGCGCCGCCATCGCCTCCGGCTCGCCCAGCGACAGCGTGTAGGCGGTTTCGAGCGCCTGCAAGGGAAGAGCACCTATCGCGACTGCTACCGAGGTTCCGCTGAGCTTTGCCTCCAGGTCCCACAGGGCGCAGTCTATGGCGTTGCGGGCGGCTCCGGCCGGCATAGCATCGAGCAAGGCGGTCCGGCTGATGCCACCGGCGATCCGGCCGCGCATGGCCTCGATCGCGTCGCGCACGCCCTCCATGGTCTCGCCATAGCGCTTGTAGGGGACGCATTCGCCGCGGCCGAGGTGGCCGCCCTCGCCGATCGTGCAGGAGATCACCTCGGCTTCGGTCTTGGAACCTCGCGAAATGGTGAAGGTTCCGGCGATGGGAAAACGCTCGGCCTCGACCGAAATGACACGCGCCATATTTTTCTGCTCCTGCTGTGCGACAAGCGTTGTCGGCAAATCGACAGGTCAGACCCGTCAGGCTAAACAGGACGCCATGTTGACCATCGGCAAGCGCGACGCAAGCGGCACGACCGCAGGGGAGGCTGACCACGAACCGCGCGTGGCGATCGGCGAGGAGGATGGCGTTCTTGGCTGCGCTTTCTCCGGAATCTGGACCACAAGGACCGTCGCGCTCATCGACGCCGACATGCGCAAGATCGAAAAGCGAAGCGGCTTCAAAACCTTGGCGCTCGATGTTTCCAAGATCGAGAAGATGGACACCGCCGGCGCCTGGCTGATCGACCGGCTGGTCAGCGCCTTCGAGAAGAAGGGCGTCGAGATCCAGATGCAAGGCCAGAGCGAGATCGCTTCGATCCTGCTCGAAGCTGTCGGCGAGGCCGTGCGGCGCGAACCCGAATCCGGCCCGGCGCGGCCGCCCAACATCGTCATTCGCGCGCTGGAGGCGGTTGGCCGCCGGGTCTACGAGATGCGCGACGATTTTCTCGCCTCGATGAACATCCTCGGCGCCACCATCCGTGGCGCGCAGATGAAGCTCGGCCGTGGCCATGCCGTCAACCCGGCGGCGATTTTCAACCAGATCGACCGCATGGGCGTCGGCGCCATTCCGGTGGTGGTGCTGATGTCGGCGATCGTCGGCGCCATCGTTGCCCAGCAAGGCGCCTATCAGCTCAGCTATTTCGGCGCCGATATCTTCGTCGTCGACCTGGTCGGCGTGCTGATCCTGCGCGAGCTTGGCGTGCTGATGACGGCAATCATGATCGCCGGCCGCTCCGGCAGCGCGATCACTGCCGAGATCGGCTCGATGAAGATGCGCGAGGAGGTCGACGCGCTGAAGGTCATCGGGCTCAACCCGATCGGCGTCCTGGTCTTTCCCCGGCTCGTGGCGCTGGTCATCGCCTTGCCGTGCCTGACCATCATCGCCAATTTCGCCGCACTCGGCGGCGGCATACTGGCTGCCTGGCTCT
>NZ_RZOM01000917.1:0-2496 GCF_003999175.1 Mesorhizobium sp. M7A.F.Ca.ET.027.03.2.1
GCCCACAGCCCCCTATTCTCCACGTCTGAGCATCAACCTTGCAGTCGCTCTCGCGCTTTTCATGGCCCTGGCTGCATCGATCATCTACATCATCGAGTTGCTGAACAATACTTTCACCAACCCGGAGCAGATCGAGAAAGAGCTGGGGCTGGCGATGCTCGGCATCCTGCCGCTTGTCGGTGACCGCGAACTCATAGCCAGCATCGCCGATCAAAAATCCGGGCTCTCCGAGGCCTATCGTTCGCTGCGAACATCGCTGCAGTTCTCCGGTGCGGAGGGCGCGCCGCGATCGCTGCTGGTGACCAGTTCGGAACCGTCGGAAGGCAAGTCGACCACGTCGTTCAAGCTTGGCCAGGATTTCGCGGCACTCGGCGCAAGGGTTCTGCTTGTCGACGGCGATCTCCGCAAACCCAACCTGCACCGGCTGTTCGGCCTCGACAATGCGATCGGGTTGAGCAACCTGCTGACTAATACCGTTCGCAAGGACGATCTGCCGGGCATTTTCAGACCGACGAAATACCCTAATGTCACCGTGCTGACGTCCGGAACGATTCCGCCGAATCCGGCCGACCTGCTCTCGTCGCCGAAGATGGCGTTGATCTTGACCAATCTCGGCAAACGCTTCGATCTGGTCATCATCGACGCCCCGCCGGTCGTCGGTCTTTCCGATGCACCAATCCTCAGCCGGCTTGCCGAAGGCACATTGATGGTCGTTTCGACCAATCAGGTCACACGCAAGTCAGCCAAAACGGCACTCAAGCGTCTGCGCTCAGCCGGTGCGAACGTGATCGGAGCGGCGATGTCGAAATTCACGGTCAACAAGTTCGATTACAATTACGCCTATAAATACATGAACTATCAGTACTACGACTATGGCGCGAGTACCCCGAAAATTGAGGGCAAAGTCGATGACGGAGCAGGCGAGCCCGCTCACGCGAAATCTCCGGCGTTCAGGCGTTTGGTTCGTCGCCTCCGTTCTGGTGTTGGCGGTTTCGTCGATAGGGCTAAGTCGGCTTCTTGAGTCGGAAACGCCGGCCGTCTCGCTTGCGCTCGATCCGTTGAACATAGATGCCTTGATAGGCGAAATTGCCGGTCGGCTGAGCGGAACAGGCGACGGTGTTGATCTCGAGGTCTTGGCAGCAAAGGCGAGGGGCGCGCTTCGTTTCAACGTCGCGGACGCCCGGCTCTACAGCCTGATAGGCGAGATTGAGTATCGACAAGGCGAGAAAGACGAGGCTTTTGAACTCTTCGACCAGGCTCGAAAGCTGTCCAAGACTGAAATCCATTCGCTTCAGAGATCGATCGATCGCTCGATCGAGATGGGCGACCTGTCAAAGGCCGTCGCCGAGATCGACACGTTGCTGCGCCGGTGGCCGGACACATTTCCAGTCATTGCGGCGGGCTTGCCGGCTATTCTTGCAAACCCGGACGGATATCAGGCTGTCCTGGCAGCCTTAAGGATCGAGGCACCGTGGAGGTCCAATCTTTTCTCCGCCCTTGGTAAGGATCCGCGGGGCCTGCGCGTCGCAAATCAACTGTTGCTGGACCTTACCGGATCGAGCTCACAACCGACGTCGAAGGAATTGTCTGCCGTAATCAACGGGTACATCCGGCAGAAGGAATACGAGGCGGCCTATCGGCTGTTCCTGTTCAGTCTGACCGATCAGGAGCGGACACTGGCCGGATACATCTTCAACGGCGGCTTTGAACAGATCCTCAGCAACAAGCCATTCGACTGGCAGGTTCGCGACCGCTCCGGTCTGGAAATTACCTTTGCCGGGGCGCGCGATGTCGCAGAAAGCGATAGCGGAGCGACTGTCCGGTTTCTGAATACGCCGGTGAAGAACGCCGCGCTCCAGCAATATGTCGAACTGCCTCCCGGCTCCTACAGGATTTCCCTGATCGCCTCCGCGAGAAACCTGAAGCTGCCCAAGCAGTTGTTCTGGTCCATCAGATGCGCGGATCCGGCGGGAGAAATAGCTCGGTTCAACATTCCGGAGGGCACATTCAATCGGCGGCAGTTGAGTCTGGATTTCGCGATCGGACCAGGCGCGTGTCCCATGCAAGTGTTGCGGCTGGAAACAGCTGCCATCGCTGAGAGCTGGCGATTTCGATACGTTGGCACGTTGGTCATGCACAAATTGAGCATCGAAAGAGTTTCATCTTGAGAGAGCGGTCAGCCCGGTCCACGGAATGGGAAAAATATCTGCTTGGGTCGGTTCTTTTCCTGTCAGTGCTGATTGGCGGCGGCACCGCGAGCGGTCTCTACACCGAAGCGCTGATCGAGGTGGCGGCGATTGTCGCGGCCGCGGCCATCTTTTCAAGGCCGTCTGAGCACGGCATCCCTCGCTCGGCCCTGTGGTTGCTTGCTCTGGGCCTTGCCGTGTTCTGTTTCCAAATCGTGCCGTTGCCCGCCGCCCTGTTGAGCGGATTGCGGCCTGAGGTTCTACTTGCAAATCCATGGCTGAGCGGTGAAACCGGGCTGCGTTTCGTCAG
>NZ_RZOM01000918.1:0-2494 GCF_003999175.1 Mesorhizobium sp. M7A.F.Ca.ET.027.03.2.1
GGTCTGGACTGCTGTCTCCACATCGTGCGCGCCCGCTACGGCGCGGAAGCGGCACTGCGGCTCGCCCGCCAGATCGTTCTTTCTCCGCATCGGCAGGGCGGGCAGGCGCAATTCATCGAGCATCCGGTGGAAAGAAGCGCGGACGCCGACCGGTTCACCCAGGCCCTCGACGCGGTTCGCGCGGCGCTCGGAGAGACGCATAGCCTGGATAGCGTCGCCGAAGCCGCCGGCCTGACAAGGCGCACCTTCACACGCCGCGTTCAGAAATCGATCGGCACCAGTTTCGGCGAATGGCTGACCAGCCAGCGGATAGAACTCGCGCAACGGTTGCTGGAGGCGACCGAAAAGTCGATGGACATGGTGGCCTTCGAAGCCGGCTTCGGCAGCGCCACCTCGCTGCGCCAGCATTTCGCCGCAAGGCTCAGGACATCGCCGGCGCAATATCGGCGCGAATTCTCAAGGCGGGCCGGTCAGGACGAGCGCATGGCGCTGTCGCACTGATCCATTCAATCCCGCTTGACCTGATGTGCCGGATTGCCGACCACCGTGGTGTTCGCGGCCACGTCGCGTGTCACCACCGCGCCGGCGCCGACGATGGCACCGTCACCGATGCTGACGCCGCCAAGGATGACGGCTGAGCCGCCGATCCACGCATTGGCCCCGATCTCGACCGGCCTGGCGATCTCCAGTCCAGCTTGCCGCCCAGCGACCTCCTTGTGATGCTCGGCGCAGTAGATCTGCACATTGGGACCGAGCAGCGTTCCCTTGCCGATGCGCACGCTCGCTGTGTCGAGGATGGTGCAGCCGGTATTGAGGAAGACGCCGTCGCCGAGAAAGATGTTGAAACCATAGGCGCAGTGAAACGGCGCCTCGATGCGGGCACCCTCGCCGGCGTCGCCGAGTAAAGCTTTCAAGCCCGACCCGAGATTGCCGCGCTGCCGCGGCGGCAGGCAATTGTGCTCGAACACCGCGTCACGCGCTACCACACGCAAGGACTCCAGCTCATCATCGAGGCAGGTGTACCATTCGCCGGCCGCCATCTTCACGCGCTCGCTTTCGGCCATGACGCGGTCTCCAGTTGACGTCCTTCAAAAGCACAAGTGCGGCCAACAGAAAAGCGCCGATGCAAGTACTGGTCAAATATTGGACCTATGGTAGCCTGCGTCTCAAGGCCGTCCTGGCCCGGTGATCGAGGGGGATCGACCATGCTCTACATTCTCGCACTTCTGATCGGCGTCATTGCCGGTCTTCGCGCCATGACGGCGCCGGCTGCCGTTGCCTGGGGCGCTTATCTCGGCTGGCTGCCGGTTGCTGGCACCTGGGCGAGCTTCATGAGTCACTGGGCGGCTGTCGGCATCTTCACCATCCTGGCCATCGTCGAACTGGTCACCGACCAGTTGCCGTCGACGCCGAGCCGTAAAGTGCCGCAGCAATTCGGCGCCCGCATCGTCATGGGCGCCTTCACCGGCGCGGTGATCGGCGCGACAGGCGGCGCCACCATCGGCGGCTTGATTGCCGGCGCCATCGGCGCTGTCATCGGCACGCTGGGCGGCGCTGAAGCTCGCGGCCGGCTGGCGGCCGCCTTCGGCAAGGATCCGCCCGCCGCCTTCATCGAGGATGCGGTGGCGATCATCGGCGGCCTGCTGATCGTAGCGGCGGTGGCATGACGACGAAAACCTTCGACGCCATCATCATCGGTGCCGGACAGGCTGGCCCTCCGCTGGCCGGCCGGCTGACGGCCGCCGGCATGAGCGTGGCGCTGATCGAGCGCAAGCTGGTCGGCGGCACTTGCGTCAACACCGGCTGCATGCCGACCAAGACCATGGTCGCCAGCGCCTATGCCGCGCATCTGGCGCGCCGCGCCGCCGACTACGGCGTGACGCTCAGTGGCCCCGTCGGGGTCGACTATGCCAGGATCAAGGCGCGCAAGGACAAGGTGACGATCGACGCCCGCACCAATCTCGAGACCTGGATTGCCGGCATGGACAAATGCACCCTCTATCGCGGCCATGCGCGTTTCGAATCCGCCAACACGGTGCGCGTCGGCGACGATCTGCTGACCGCCGAAAAGATCTTCCTCAACACCGGCGGCCGAGCCTCGGTCCCAGACCTGCCCGGCATCCACGACATCGACTATCTGACCAATTCCTCGATGATGGATCTCGACGTGCTGCCGCGCCATCTCATCGTCGTCGGTGGCAGCTACATCTCGCTCGAATTCGCACAGATGTTCCGCCGCTTCGGCTCGGAGGTCACAGTCATCGAAAAGAGCCCGCGCCTGACCGGCCGCGAGGACGAGGACGTCTCCGCCGCCATCCTGTCGATCCTCGAAAACGAAGACATCACGGTCCATGTCGGCGCCGACGACATCGCTTTCGCCAGACAGGGCCAGGACATTGCCGTAACCTTCTCCGCCGGCAAACCGCCGGCGGTCGGATCGCACGTGCTGCTGGCACTGGGGCGGACGCCCAACACCGATGACCTCGGCCTGGAG
>NZ_RZOM01000919.1:0-2494 GCF_003999175.1 Mesorhizobium sp. M7A.F.Ca.ET.027.03.2.1
CGCCTGCTTCATCTGCGAGATCGTCGTTGCCGGCATCCGCTCGGTGCCGACAGGTCAGGTCGAGGCGGCGCTGGCGTCCGGCCTGTCGCGCTTGCAGCGCATGCGCCAGGTGGTCCTCCCACAGGCGATGCGCATCGTGCTGCCGCCGCTGGTCGGGCAGTATGTGCTGCTGATCAAGGATTCTTCCGTCGTCTCGGCGATCGGGCTCACCGACCTCACCCGGGTTGGCTGGCTGGTGGTGCAGCGTGTGCCCAACGGCCTGCTGGTCTTCTTCCTCGTCGGCGTCGGCTATTTCATCGTCTGCTATCCGCTGATCATGCTGGCCCGCCGGCTGGAGCAGCGCATGGGCGCGGCGCATGGCGAGGTGCAGTTGTGACTTCCAACCCCAAAGGTCCAGAAAACATGACCAAAACGGGCCTTGCCAAAACCGGCATGATCGACTTTCGCGGCGTCAACAAATGGTTCGGCACGCTCAATGTGCTCAAGGATATCACGCTCAGCGTCGAGCCGCGCGAAGTGGTCGTCGTCTGCGGCCCGAGCGGCTCGGGCAAGAGCACGCTGATCCGCTGCGTCAACGGCCTGGAGGCGATCAAGGACGGCGACCTCGTTGTCGACGGCCAACGCCTGGGCGACCCCGCCACCAACATGACGCAGCTGCGCACCGAGATCGGCTTCGTCTTCCAGTCGTTCAACCTCTACCCGCACAAGACGGCACTCGAAAACGTCACGCTCGCCCCAATCCATGTCCGCAAGATCCCGCGCGCCGAGGCTGAAAAAGCAGGCCGCGAATTGCTGGCCAAGGTTGGCCTCGCCGACAAGGTCAATGCCTATCCCGCACAGCTCTCCGGCGGCCAGCAGCAGCGCGTGGCGATCGCGCGTTGCCTCGGCATGCGGCCCAAGATCATGCTGTTCGACGAGCCGACCTCGGCGCTCGATCCCGAGATGATTTCCGAAGTGCTCGACGTCATGGTGGCGGTCGCCGAGGAAGGCATGACCATGATGGTGGTGACGCACGAGATGGGCTTTGCCCGCAAGGTAGCCCAGCGCGTGGTGTTCATGGACGCCGGCGCCATCGTCGAAAGCGGCACGCCGGACGAGTTCTTCTCACACCCCAAGACCGACCGCAGCCGCGCTTTTCTGAGCAAGATTCTCAGGCATTGAGGCGCGGTCAGGCCGCCTCTTCCGGATTGCCGCCAATGGCGAACGCAACCCGGCCGCGGCGCCTCAGCAACACGATGGCGAGGAAGGCGATGACGCCGCTCGCGGCGACGACCACCAGGACCCACAGGGAATTGGCGACGGATGTCCGCGCCATCATGAGGCGAGCGCGAACGGCGCGAAGGCCGAGGTGAACTGACGGGCAGCGCTCGCCCATCCGAGCCGCGCGCCATAGCCTTCGCGGCCGAAGAGTTCGAGTGGCAAGGTGCCGCCGACGATGCTGGTGAGGCCTGAACCGAGGCCGAACAGCAACACGAACAGGAAGGCGCCGGGCAGCCATGGCGTGGTCAGCAGCAGTGCGCACAGCCCGGCTGTGATCAGCGATGCGGCGATGACGGCGAGGTGCGTCTGCTGCAGGCGGCCGCCAAACAGCATGTTGATCAGCCGGCTGGCGACCTGCGCCGGTCCGAACAGGGTCGAGACGAAGAGGCCTGCGGTTCCGAGCCCCAGCGCCGCCGTCAGCGGCACCATGTGGATGAGGATCGCCGACAGCACGAAGCCCTCGGTGGCGAACCCCGCCAGCATGAGCAGGAACACGGCCCGGCCACGCCGCGGATCGAGCGGCGCGCCCGCTTCAGGGATCGGCTCGCGTTCTTGGCTTCTGGCCGTTGCGTGGCGGCGCGACAGGCGCATCAGCCAGGCGTGGATCGGCAGGCAGAGCCCGAGATTGAGAGCGGCGAACAAGAAATAGACCTCGCGCCATGTCAGATGCGCATGCAGCGCCGAGGTCAGTGGCCAGAACAGGGTCGAGGCAAACCCGGCGATCAGCGTCAGATGGGTGATGCTGCGTTGCGGCCGGGGAACCCCGATCTGCACGATCGCGACGAAGGCAGCGCTGTAGAGGACGAAGCTGGAGGCCAGTTCCATTGCCAGCAATGCCAGAACGAAGCTCACGCGGTCGGGCGCGACGGCGCACAGCGCCAGCGCCACGGCTGCCGCCACCGAGCCGACGGTCATGATGCGGCCGGCGCCGAAGCGGTCGGCCCACCGCCCGGCAGTCGGCGCGAACAGGCTGCCGGCAAAGAGCGAGGCCGACAGCGCCGAATACCCAGCCTTCCGTGAGCCCGAACTCCCCAGCCATTGCCGGCGCGAGGATCGAGAAGCTGTAATAGAGCGTGCCGTAGCCGATGATCTGGGTCAGCCCAAGCGCCCAGATTGCCTTGCGCAGGACAGATCGTTCAGGCATCGACGCCATTCTCTCGCGTCTCGGTGGCTGGCGCGGTTGCGCAGCCGCAACCCGATGCGCCGGTTGCCTTGGCGTCCGCATCCCTGACAC